>SCSX01000074.1 GCA_004297825.1 Spirochaetota bacterium | reverse complement strand
CTGTTCGGACCGCGTGCGCTTCCTTTCCCGTGAGAAGAACGGCCGGCCCTCGCGCGATATCGTCCCCATGAAGGGTTCCGATTTCCTGTCCGAACAGATGCGGCTCGCCTCCGCGCTCCTCGACATGGGCGTGGGCCGCGAGGATAGGGTCGCGATCTTCGCCGACAACTCGGTCCGCTACGCCGCTGCGGTGTTCGCCATCCTGAGCGTAGGTGCGGTCCTGGTACCCATCTACCCGACGACGACCGAGACCGAGGCGGCGAATATCGTGCGCCATTGCTCCCCCATGCTCATTTTCGCGGGCGATATCGCGCAATACCAGAAAGCCCTCCCCGCGCTCACCGCGGTGAATTCGCCCCTGAGGATGATGATAACCTTTTTTCCCCGCGACCGCCAGGAGTCGAACGTCATCGATTACGGCGAAGCCCTCAACAGGGGGGAGCGCGCGGGGAAGGCGGAAGCCGTGCTGGCTTCGCTTTCTCCCCTGGGGGAAAGCGATCCGGCTGCGCTCATCTACACGGTGAGCAGTCCGTCCAATCCCCGCGGCGCGATGCTCACGCACGGAAACCTGCTCGCGCAGCGGAATCTGTCCCATCTGCTGAGCGTCGGGGAGAGCGACACCAGGCTCGCCCATTTGCCGTTCGGCCATATTTTCGGCCTGGCCGAGGACCTCATGGGGGCGGCGCTGTCGGGCGCCACCCTGTCCATAAGCAAAACCTTCGAGACCGGCGAGGTGCTCGAAAACATCAGGCGGACCGGCCCGACCATCATCTGCTCGGTGCCCCGGCTGTATGAAAAAATGTTCGCACACGTCGCCGGGCGCATCAGGCTGCGGCCCGCGCCCATACGGTTCCTGTACCAGAAGGCGGTTCGTACGGGCAGGGATTGCTTCGCGCGCGAGAGCGCCGGCGTTCCCATTCCGCGCGGGACCCGCGTGCTCAAGAAGCTTTTCGCACCGGTCTACAAGAATCTCATGAAGGGCCTGAACATACACAACACGAGGCTGCTCATCTCGGCGGGGGGCGCCCTCTCACCGGCCGTCGCCGAGATCGCGGGCGGGCTGGGGCGTCCCATAATGGAGGGTTATGGGCTCACCGAATCCCTTCCCATGCTGAATATAAACCCTCCTCACCGGATCAAGCCGGGCACCCTTGGACCGCCCGTGCTCGGCGTCACCGAACGCATATCCCAGGACGGGGAGGTGCTTGTCAAGGGCCCCATGATTTTTTCGGGCTATTACAACAACAAGGCTGAAAACGAGGCCGCGTTCACCCCCGACGGGTATTATCGGACCGGCGATATAGGCGCCTTCGATGCGGACGGTCACCTCGTCATCACCGGGAGGCTCCGGGACAGGATCACCCTGAGCTCGGGGCAGATCATCCGTCCGCGGAACATCGAAAAGCATTTCGAGAATGACGGATTTACCGAGTACCTGTGCACGGTCGGCGAAAACAGGCGCTACGTGGCCGCGCTTATCTGTCCGGAATTCAACGCCCTGCGCGCGTACCAGCGGCAGCATCGCCTGGGGTGCGAAACCGGGGAACAGCTCGTCCGGCACCCGGCTATAGTGGAACTGTTCAAGGGACTCGTGTCCACGGTGAACGCGGCCCTGCCCGAGTACGAGCGTATCGTCAAGTTCACGCTCATGCCGGACGGCTTTTCGGTCGACACCGGGGAGATTTCGCCTACCTTCAAGCTCCGCCGGCAGTTCATCCAGGAAAAATACGCGGCCCTGATCGATGCGATGTATCCCAGCGGCGACAGGACCGCCCTGGATATTTAGGGATGGGCTACGAACCGCAGTCGGTGACGCCCGGCGTTGTTAAATTTGCATAAATTGACTTGGCCGCCAGAGTTTCCCAGGCTATATTTGATATGTACCTGAGCATGCGCAGCCTCAAGTCTGATAAGGCTTTTTGTAACTACTCGGCTTTTTGTCAAATATATGCGCATAAAATAATAAATGCAGGAATCCCCCCGCCGCCAGAGGCGGCGGGGGGATTCAATACTTTTAATAATTTTTGGTTATGCATTTCATAATAGCTGAGTAGTTGCAATAATTTACTGTCACGGCGGAACCACTATGCCCGAGTTCAAGGAAATCCTTACCCTGTCCCAGTTCGCCATCCCTCTCGCCTGCTTCGGCACGCTCCTCATGGGGCTTTTCATTTTTTCATTTATATACTTTTCCGTACGCGACCGGCTCTACTTCACCATGACCGTCATGGCGCTCATTGGGGCGGTTTTCGTATTTTCGGAAACCATGCTGTTATTGAAAGGCGGCTGGATGCTCGATCCCATGTCGGGCATGCAGTTTCACCGCATCGAACAGATAGCGGCCAGTTTCTTCTTCTTCGCCATCCCCTATCTTCTCATGAATATGCTGAAGATGGGACCGCGTTGGCATTCGTTCAACCGCGCGCTCGTCGTGATCGGGCTAGGTCTTGCACTGGGATTCGCCGCGCTCTCCTTCATCGCACCCGGGCTTTTCATCTCCGTGACGGAACACCGATCCGACTGGCTCATCCGCCAGGCGGACTACGGCAGGGGCGCCCAGGGACCGCTGTACTCGGTGCGTGATGCGGTCCTGTTCCTCTTCATCATCTACGCCGTCGTATGCTTCATCGCGGATATGGTGCGCCATAAGCGGCTTCGCTACCTCATGCCCTCGTTCGTCGGGCTCGGCCTCGCCATCCACGGCGCCGTTGTCGACATTGTGAGCACCCACACGATCGAAAGCACGATCATGTACGACATCTTCCCCGAGAGCAGGCATTCGCGTTTCGTGGTAGGCATTACACTCTTTATCCTGTTCTCGATGGCCGGGTCTCTCAGGCGATTCCTCGATCTCGCCCGCTCGACGGAAATCGCGAATGAGCGCGCACAGAAAGAGGCGGACAAAAATCGGGCGCAGAATCTTTTCATCCACGACGTGATACACGCCAACTCGGACACGCTTGTAAAACATTCCGAGTCCCTGTCGACGAGCATCGCGGATTTCACGGACAATTCCCGCGAACAGGCCGCCGCGACCGAGGAGATAAGCGCGTCCATCGAGGAGATCTCCGCCGCGGTCGAGAGCGTGAAACAGAGCGCCGACGACCAGTACGCGGGCATCGAGGGACTCGCGGAAACCATGACGCGGCTCAGCGAATCGACGGCCGCGCTGGGGACGACCGTGACAAGATCGCTCTCGATGATAGGTCAGATATCGTCCAACGCAAAATCGGGCGATGAGTCCCTCGGGGTCATGAACGAGAGCATGAAGAGCATAAGCGGCAGCTCGACCGAGATTACCGGCATCATTGAAATCATCAACGATATATCGGACCGTATCAATCTTCTGGCCCTGAACGCCGCGATCGAGGCGGCCCGCGCGGGGGACGCGGGACGGGGTTTCGCCGTCGTCGCCGACGAGATCGGCAAGCTCGCCGATGCGACCGCGGGCAGCATCAAGAGCATCAACACCCTCATACGAAACAACGAGCTTGAAATCGCGAACGGGATGACCAACATCGCGGTCGCGGTCGCGCGGATCAACGCGATCATGAAGGACATTGAGAACATCGTCGCGCTCATTTCGGAAATATCGGCCCAGGCGGAACGCCAGTCCCAGGCGAACCGCGTCGTGGGCGAGAGCACGGGCATGGTGAAGACACGCGCGGAACGGATCACGCAGGCGATGAACGAACAGAGCCTTGCCATCACCGAAATCTCCCGCACCGTGGGTTCCATAAACGAACTCTCGCAAAACAACACGCTGCGGATCCAGGGCATTACGGATTCTTCAAAGGCGCTGGTGGAGATGATGAGCACGCTGCGCGGGGAGATTGAAAAATTCTCGAAGGGCGCTTGAGCACGCGCAGTTCAAGCGTATTTTTTCGCGCTCTCCCGTGCGGCCTCGCGGCTTGAGGCTTGAAATGAAGCAGGCGAAGATGAGCTAAAAACCTGGGAGGGCCCGGCCTATCCCCTGAGGTATGAATCCACCGCCGCCGCCACCTGCCTCCCGTGGAAGATCGAACGCACCACGAGCGACTGGCCCGTCGCCGCGTCGCCCGCCGCGAACACGCCCGCGGCGCTTGTCGCGTAATTCGAGGTTTTGATGTTCCCCCGCGCATCGTATTCAAGGCCCAGGTCGCCGATAAGGCGGGAGTGAACCGGGTGCAGGAATCCCATCGCGAGAAGCACGAGCCCCGTCTTGATTTCGAAATCGCTGCCGGGGACTTCGCGCATGTTCATCCGGCCCGCGTCGTCCCGCGTCCACTCGACCTTCACGCAGTGCGCGCGCTCGACGCGCCCCTTGCCGGAAAACCCCTTCGTCGAGACGCACCACATCCGTTCGCATCCCTCTTCCTGCGAGGTGGAGGTGCGCATTATCGAAGGCCATTCGGGCCATTCGGGATTCCACGGCTCGTCCCAATCCATGGGCCGGGGCATGATCTCGATCTGGGTGACCGAGCGCGCATCATGCCTGTTCGAGGTTCCGATACAGTCGCTGCCGGTATCGCCGCCCCCGATTACCAGTACATCTTTTTCATCGGCGCGGATGCTGTCGCTCCGGGCCGTCTTTCCGGCGATCCACCGGTTGTTCGCGGAAAGGAATTCCATCGCGTAATGTATGCCCTCGATCTCTCGCCCGGGGATTTTCAGATCCCGCGGCTCCTCTGAGCCTATCGTAAGCACGATCGCGTCGAAACTCCTTGTCAGGAACTTCGCGGAGATGTCTTCACCAACGGCCACCCTTGTCTCAAATTGAACACCCTCGGCCATCATCTGGGAGACGCGCCGGTCGATCACCCATTTTTCCAGCTTGAAATCGGGGATGCCGAAACGTAAAAGGCCCCCCGCCCCCTCGGCTTTTTCGAACACGGTCACGCCGTGACCCGCCCTGCGCAGCTGCTGCGCCGCGGCGAGTCCCGACGGCCCGGAGCCTATGACGGCGACGCGCCTGCCGCTCTCCTTCCGCGGGGGCCTCGGGACCACCCAGCCCTCCGCAAATGCCCTTTCGATTATTGCGAGTTCTATCTGCTTGATGGTCACGGGAGCGACATTGATCGAAAGGGTGCACGAGGTTTCGCACGGCGCGGGACAAATGCGCCCCGTTATTTCGGGCAAATTGTTGGTGAGCTCCAGGCGCTCGTAGGCGTCCTTCCAGCGCCCGCGGTATACGTAATCGTTGAACTCCGGGATGAGGTTGATCACCGGGCATCCCATGCTGTGGCAGTACGGTATCCCGCAGTCCATGCATCGGGCCCCCTGGCTTCTCAGGTCCGCTTCCGGCGGGAGCTTCACGAACTCCTTGTAGTGCTGTACCCTCTGTTCCGCGGGCTCGTACGAATAGTTTTTCCGGTCTATGGTGATGAATGCGTCTGGCTGGCCCATTATGCGAATACCTCCTCGGTAACGAGCACGTTCTCGGTGTCCCTTCTCTCTTCCTTTCTGATCCGCTCGAGCGCCTTCCGGTAGTCGATGGGCATCACCTTCACGAACTGCGGGAGCATCGCGTCCCATTCCTCGAGAATGCGCGTCGCATAACGGCTACCGGTATGTTCCACGTGGCGCTCGATGAGCGCGCGCAGGGTCCCCATGTCCTCGGGGGACGATACCGGCTCGATATCGACCATCTCGAGATTGCAGTTCGTGTCGAAGAGCTGGTCCTCGTCGAGCACGTAGGCGACGCCCCCGGACATGCCCGCGGCGAAGTTCACGCCTGTTTTACCGAGCACCGTGACGATGCCCCCCGTCATGTACTCGCAGCCGTGGTCGCCCAGTCCCTCGACGACCGCCACGGCCCCGGAGTTACGCACCGCGAAACGCTCGCCGGCCATGCCGTTGATGAACGCCTCGCCGGCCGTCGCGCCGAACAGGTTCACGTTGCCCGTGATGATATTGCTCTCCGGCCTGAAGGTCGCGGCCCTGTCCGGATACACGACGAGCCGTCCGCCCGAAAGCCCCTTGCCGAAGTAATCGTTCGCGTTGCCCTCGAGCTCCAGGGTGATTCCCCGCGCAAGGAAGGCCCCGAAGCTCTGGCCCGCCGACCCCCTGAACTTGACGCGTATGGTTTCGTCGGGGAGACCCGCCGATCCGTAGCGCAACGACACCCGGGAGGAGAGCATGGCGCCCACCGTGCGGTTCGAATTCCTAATTTTTTTCTCGATGCGAACGGGCCGCTTCGTTTCGATCGCGTCCGCGGTCTCGGCGAGAAGCTCCTCGTCGATGACCGAGCGCTGAATAACGGGCGCGCTCGTGCAGCGCCGCAAAAGCTCCTTTCCGTTCCCTGGCACGGCGAAGAGCTTCGAGAAATCGAGCCCCCGGCCGGCGTAATAGTCAAGCGCGGCGTTCATGTCCAGCATGTCCGCCCTGCCGATCATCTCGTCCATGGTGCGGAAACCGAGCTCGGCCATGTATTCCCGCACCTCGCGCGCGATGAACCTCATGAAATTCATGACGTGCTCGGGCGCCCCCTTGAAACGGGCCCTGAGCCTGGGGTCCTGCGTGGCGATGCCGACGGGGCAGGTGTTGAGGTGGCATTTGCGCATCATGATACAGCCCAGCGTCACGAGCGTGATCGTCCCGAACCCGTATTCCTCGGCGCCCAGGAGCGCTGCCACCACCACGTCGCGCCCGGTCCGCATCTGCCCATCGACCTGCACCCGGATCTTGTCGCGCAGGTGGTTGAGCATGAGCGTCTGCTGCGTTTCGGCGAGTCCTATCTCCCACGGCGATCCCGCGTGCTTGATGGAGCTGATTGGCGAGGCCCCCGTCCCGCCGTCATGGCCGGATATGAGCACCGTGTCCGCCTTGGCCTTCGCCACCCCCGCGGCCACCGTACCCACGCCAATCTCGCTCACCAGCTTGACCGATACGCGCGCGGCGGGATTCGCGTTCTTCAAATCGTAGATGAGCTGCGCCAGGTCCTCGATCGAATAGATGTCATGGTGGGGCGGCGGCGAAATGAGCATCACGCCCGGTGTTGAGTAGCGCACCCTGGCGATGGTGACGTCAACCTTGTGGCCCGGCAGCTGGCCCCCCTCCCCCGGTTTTGCGCCCTGGGCCATCTTTATCTGGATCTCGCGTGAATTGACCAGGTAGTTGCTGGTGACCCCAAACCTCCCCGAGGCGACCTGCTTGACCATGCTCCTGCTGGAGTCCCCGTTGGGCAGGGGCAGATAGCGCGCCTCGTCTTCCCCGCCCTCACCCGAGTTGGAATTGGCCCCAAGCCTGTTCATCGCGATCGCGATGGTTTCGTGGGCTTCCCTGCTTATGCTGCCGAAGCTCATGGCCCCCGTCACGAAGCGGGAGATTATCTTTTCCTCGCTCTCGACCTGGTCGAGGGGGATGGGTACAGCCGGCTTGAAGGTGAAAAGTCCCCGCAGGGTGCAGAGGTTTTCGCCGGCGTTGTTCATCTCGGCGGAATAGGATTTGAATCTCCGGTAGTCGCCTTCCCGCACGGCCTTGAGAAGGGCCACGATGGCGCGCGCGGTAAGCTGGTGCTTTTCCGACCGTGCACGAAGGTGTATCGCACCCCCCGAATCGATCGTGTTGCCCCGGATGGCGTTGGGCGCAAATGCGCTTTCGTGGCGGGCGCAGGCGTCCTCCGCGATCTTCTCCAGGCCGATCCCCTCGATCCGGCCGGGGGTCCCGGGAAAATAGCGGTTCAGGAACGCGGTGTTGAGACCCACCGCCTCGAATATCTGGGCGCCGCGGTAACTGCGGATCGTTGCCACGCCCATCTTGGACATGATCTTGAGAAGCCCTTTTTTCTGGGCGGTGATATAATTGTCGATTACAGCCTCGAGCGTGAGCGAGGGGGAAAAATGCCCGTTCCGGTGAAGATCGGTGACCACCTCGAGCGCCATGTAGGGATTTACCGCGCTCGCGCCGTATCCCACCAGGAGCGCGAATTGGTTCACGTCGCGTACGTCTCCCGTCTCCACGATCAGGCCGGTGCGCGTCCTCTTTCCGCATTTCACCAGGTGGTGATGTATGGCGGATACCGCCAGCAGCGCGGGTATGGGAACCTTGTGGGGACATACTTCGCGATCGCTCAGGATGATGAACGCGATACCCTCGTCCACGGCGTTCTCGGCGAGCACGCATACGTTCGCAAAGGCCTCCTCGAAATCATAACGGCCGCGCTTCATCTCGACAAGGATCTGAATCGTGCGCGCGAGCAGACCCGGTTTTTCGAGATTTTTCATCTTCGCGATATCGTCGTTTGAAAGGACGGGATGCGGCAGCTTCACCTGGCGCACGTGCTCGGGGGTCTCGTCCAAAAGGTTCCGTTCCTGCCCTATGAAGCTCATGAGGGACATGACGAGGTTTTCACGATAGGGGTCGATAGGCGGGTTGGTGACCTGTGCGAACAGTTGTTTGAAATAACTGTAGAGGAGCTGAGGCCGGTTTGACAGGACCGGGAGCGCCTGGTCATTGCCCATGGAACCCACGGGCTCCTGGCCGGTCTCCGCCATGGGTGCGATGATCATGCCGCGCTCCTCAAGCGTGAACCCGAACACCCGTTCGTGTATGAAAAGCTCTTCCGGTTCGAGCTTTATGGGCGATGGCACCTGGTAGAGCCCCTTGAGGTCTATCCTGTTCGACTCCACCCAGCGCCGGTAAGGCTTCTGGCGGGATACGCGGGCCTTGATTTCATTGTTGTACATGACGCGTTTCGTCAACGTGTCGACCAGTATCATCTTCCCGGGGGCGAGCCGGCCGTACTGGAGCACGTCCTCGGGCGGGAAATCGAGCACCCCCACCTCGGAAGCCACGACGACCTGGCCGCTCCTGGTAACCACGAAGCGGGCCGGACGAAGCCCGTTCCTGTCAAGCGTCGCGCCGATCCGGATCCCGTCGCTGAACGCCATCGCCGCCGGACCGTCCCACGGCTCCATTATCGCCGCGTTGTATTCGTAGAAGGCGCGCTTGTCCTGGCTCATGTGGTACTTGACGCCCCAGGCCTCGGGCACCATCATCATCATGGAATGTTCGACGGCGCGGCCGCCCATACACAGCAGCTCAAACGCATTATCGAATATAGCGCTGTCCGAACCGCTCTCGTCTATTATCGGCTTGATCTTCTGGATATCATTCCCGAACAGCGGCGATTCCAGCATGGATTCCCGCGCGCGCATCTTGTTGATATTGCCCCTCAGGGTATTGATTTCACCGTTGTGCGCGAGGTAACGGAAAGGCTGCGCGAGCGGCCAGCTCGGGAAGGTGTTGGTGCTGTAGCGCTGGTGCACCAGGGCAAGGGCGCTCGTGAAATCCGGGTCCGAAAGGTCCGGGTAGAACGCCGAGAGCTGGGGCGCGACGAACATACCCTTGTAGACAACCGTACGCGAGGAAAAGGACGCCGCGTAAAAATCGTCCGGGGAAAACCCGTTTGAACGCGCCGTGTTCTCCATGCGCCGCCTGAGAACGTAGAGCTTGCGCTCGAGCGTGTCGCCGGCGATACCCGGTATTTGCACGAATACCTGCACGATATGCGGCATGGTGCCCCGGGCCAGTTCGCCCAGGCAATCGGCGCTCACGGGAACGTCCCTGGTCCCGAGTATATGGGCGCCCTCGCGCCCGGCGACATCGCCGATAATTCCAAGCGCGCGCGCGCGCCGCTCGTCGTCCATCGGGAGGAACATCATGCCCACACCGTAATTCCCCGGCTCCGGCAGCGTAAATCCGTTTTCACCCGCTATCTTCACGAAGAAGCGGTGGGGAACCTGAACGAGAATGCCCGCGCCATCCCCGGTGGTCGCATCGCCGCCCACCGCGCCACGGTGCTCAAGGTTCAATATGATCGTTACGCCGTCGCGAACGATCTGGTGGGTAGCCTCGCCGTTTATATTTACCACGAACCCGACACCGCACGCGTCGTGTTCGAAGGAAGGATCGTAGAGACCGAAGGGCTTTCTCATGGGTGTTCTATCCTGTAAGCGGTTCTCGGCGAAATACGCGCGTCATAGCTGCCTTCCGGGACTTCCGGAATTAAACCGTACTAGAGTACGCTTTTCTTTTTGTCAAGCGACTCGGTCCAATATCGCGTCACTTTTATGTTTCGAATATGAAAATTTTATTCAGTTGCCCTAAGCTTATTATATTAGTAATACTAAATACCCTAAAAAGCAAGGGCCCGGTTCGTACCGGGCCTATCGCGGGTATAACGTATTGAACGGGTTGCGGCGGATTAAAAGCTCTTCACATCAACGCGCAACGGCGGGAAGGGTTTCTGGTCCACCTCGATCAGGCTTAAATCCGCGTATACTACCGTAACCTCTTTCCTGAACGGCACGTACACCGTAACCGACCGGTTCCCCGCCTGCCAGATATTGGGTTTGCTTGCCATGGAGCTTTCGGTTTTGGGCGCCCCGTACTTTTGTTTGATATGTTCCATAAGCTTTGCATAATGATCGTCATCTATACGGGTGTCGACCACGATTTTGGACAGGACGTACTCCCTGTTGAAATAGAACCCCACCGTCTCCGTGCTCGTCTTTGTCAATAATCGGGCGCCGCCTCCCGGCTGCGGATCGGTCGATATCTCCAGGCCCTGGTACACGTCCCTTATCTGGTTGTAAACCTTCTCGAAATCGTCCCCCAGGTTGAATCCCTTGTATCCCTTGATCTCCTCGGCGTTCCCGAACCCGTACGCCGCCATCAGCAGTATTAATGTTATGGCAATCCTTTTCATTATAATGCTTCCTCCGTGTCGGTGAATTATTCCTTCCTTCAAGAAGCATATTATCCCGCGTAAATCAAGAAAAAAACCACGGTATCCCATTCCCCGGTAACGGCACATCCGTGCGGGTGGCGCGTCATCTTCGCACGGGCATGAAAAATGCCTTGAAAATCCTTGGGGAACCGGTTTAAGCTCAGAACGGTCATGAGCCTGGACGCTTGGAATGCTCTTTACTTTCCCCTCCGGGAAAGACGCGTATCATCATACCCTGAAAGGAGTTTCGTTATGAAAAAAATGCTCGTAATCGGTCTAAACAATTTCGGCTCACACATAGCGAAAAGCTTCAAGGAATACGGATCCGCCGTCACGGGGCTCGATACGAACGGCGACCGCCTGAAGCTGGCCGGCGCCCACCTGGCACACGCGCTGCAGGGCGACGCCACGGACCGCGCACTGCTCGAAAAGCTGGACGTCAAGTCCTTCGACGGCGTGGTCGTCGCGATCGGTGAGATCGACACGAACGTCCTCGTATCGATGCTCCTGAAGGAATTCGGCGCGAAATCGCTGATTGTGCGGGCGTCCTCCGATAACCATTGCCGTATCCTGGAACGCATGGAGGTGTTCGATATCGTATACCCCGACAGGGACGCGGCGACCAGGGCGGGGAAAACCCTCTCGATGAAAAACGTTCTCGATTACGTTCCGCTCGCGGGCGAGTACGTCGTAATGAATATTCATCCCCCGAAGAGCTTTATCGGAAAGAACATCAGGGATTTGCAGATCGGGGCCCGCTTCCAGTGCCAGATACTCGGCATCAAGTTCGGGCAGGGAGACAAGAATTGGCGGGCCGATGCGCCCGAGTGGGAAAATATGAAGATAGCCCCCACCGCCAACGATGTGATCCCGGAGAACTCCACGCTCCTGTACCTTGGGAAAAAATCGGACCTCCAGAAAATTCAGGAACTCGACTGACCCGGGCGTACCGATATCACCCCGGACCGATCGGGCCCTGGCCGCCGTTATTTCCGTTCGTCCCCCCACAGGGAGTTCACGCGGCGGTCCCTCCCGCATCCGAACCGGTAATACTTGTAGCGGATCGGGTTATTCGCGGCATAATCTTGATGATAGTCCTCCGCCGGGAAAAAATTGGTAAAGGGCGTTATTTCGACCGCAAACGATCCTTTTCCCAGCGCGGCCTCGGCCGCCGCCCTGCTCGCCTCCGCGTCGGCTTTTTCGCGGTCGTTTCTTACGAACACCGCGCTCGTATACTGGAATCCGCGGTCGCAAAACTGCCCTCCCCCGTCAAGGGGATCTATCAGCCTCCAGAACCTGTCGACAAGCTCGCGATAGCTGATCTTTTCCGGGTCATATACGACCATGACCGCTTCCCGGTGGCCGGTCCTTCCCGACGACACGTCCTCGTACGCGGGGCTTTCGACGTGCCCCCCCGCATAGCCCGAGACGACTTCCTTGACCCCCGGAAGCTGATCCAGGTCATGCTCGACGCACCAGAAGCATCCGCCCGCGAAATACGCCTTCTCTTCCGCGCGCGCATCTCCGGAAAAAACCGGGATGGCGGCGACAATCATGATACATACCAGAAATAAGGTTTCCATGGGTTCTCACTCCCTGGGCCGGAAAATCATTGCAATCCCGTTCATGCAGTAGCGCTTCCCCGTGGGGGCGGGGCCGTCGTCAAACACGTGGCCAAGATGCCCACCGCACCGCGCGCAATGCACCTCTGTGCGGGGGTATATCAGCTTAAAATCGGTCGATGTTTCGACGCCGCCCGGCAGGGGTTCCCAAAAGCTGGGCCAGCCCGTTCCGCTGTCGAATTTTTTCCGACTCTCGAAGACCGGAAGGTCGCAGGCCGCGCAGTAAAAGGTCCCTTCACGATGCTCCCGGTCGAGGGGGCTGGAACCCGCCCGCTCCGTCCCGTGGTTACGCAGGACGTCATACTGCTCCGGCGAGAGGAGAGCACGCCACTCCTCGTCCGTCTTCTCCACCTCGAAGCGTTTTTTTGCCATCGTGATCTCCCTGCCGACGGCAGCCGCAACGATACCCGCACCCGCCAGCAGCAACAGTCGTCTTCTCGATATCTTCATTAAAGGTCTCCGGTCCTTTCAAAAAAACACCGGTTTCATCCGGTTTATCCGTCAGATCGGTATCCGAATTTATCTTGGAACCGGCATTTTCACAAACACGCATTTAATCCAACGCATGATTAAAATAGTGCCTCACAAATCGATTGTCAAGTTTTTCAGATATTACTAAATTACTTGATCTATAAAAGCCCATGAGGAAATAGCAACCCTCGCTTCAGCCTAACCCTTGGAGGAGGCGCTCCTCTATGAAAGAATACACTGCCGGGTCTTCACCTGAAGACCCGGAGAACGCCGGTTCCGGTCAAAAATACCATGTTTTTGTGCTAAATGAGTGAGTAATATTTTTTTGAATTGACAATTTATGCGCTATATTTACTATGTCATTGCGTGGATAAGTTCAATAAAGCTTCTTGTGGTAGTACCTCGCCTCACCCGGGTAACCTCCATTACAGCGTTTCTGACTTTTCCATAAGGGAGTCTCTCCCATAAAACCTCAGGAGTAAACAGCATGTCTCAGGGCAAAGTAAAGTGGTTCAACGATCAGAAAGGGTATGGTTTCATCTCAGCAACGGACGGACGCGACTATTTCGTCCATCACTCCAGCATCATAGGTGAAGGCTTCAAAACCCTTCCCGAAGGCGCCGAAGTACAGTTCACTATTGAAAAAAGCGACAGGGGACCCAGGGCGGTCCAAGTATCTTTAATATAACTGTATATTAAATTGAACCCTCAAAAGCCCGGATAGCGATATCCGGGCTTTTTATTTTTCACCGGCTGGCGGGCCTGCTTTGTGTGCACATGGCTTACTGGGGGCAGTAAAGGGCTATCGGCCGCCTTCCAGCCCCTTGCGAGTATAAGGACCGCCCGGGCGCTGCACTTCGCGGCAGAATCAGCCGGTCGCGCGATGCGCAGGAGGGCCCCCAGGACGAGAAGCTCGATGCGCCTGAATTTATATTCCGCATCGGCCAGCCGGAGATCGAGGAACTCCGTTCCGCGTATCCCTCGGGGTATCGTGATAAGCAGCCCGGTCCCCCAGGGAAGCTCGCGTATCGATATTCCCGCCACCCTGCCGCCGTGCGCTTTTTTTACGACACCCCTTGCAAAGAAGAGCGCGGTCCCGGTAATCCCGAGTTTTTTTACCGCGCGATAGATGAAAATTGACAAACCCCCGGGTATGCCGCGGTCGAAAAAACAATTCCCCCTGAAACGGGCGAATCCCTTCACCCGCCCCGCGCCTTTATTCCTGCCCTGGGCGGGCGCGACGATCCATCGATCCGCCTCGCGGGCCTGATCGATGGGCACTACATTCCAGCGTACCGCTCCCGGCTTCCTCGCTTTCTTCCGCTCCATACTCCTGACCACCCCCTGGGGATTTCCCATGGTATGCGGGAAACGCCGCGAGGTCCACTAAAATGCATACCATGATTTTCCCGGGTGATTCGCTGGAGCCGCAGATTTTTGAGCGCCTCGGTTTATACAGCGCGGGATATCGGCGGGAAAGAATATCCGCCCCCTCACCTTGACAAAAAGCCCCCGGGCGCCTATCCTGTTCCAGGTTTACGCGCGGCGGTCCGGGAAAACCGGCGGCCGCGCAACAGCATGACCCGCACGCGGAGGAAACGACATGAACTATCTTAAAGGTAAGGTCGCCCTTATAACGGGAGGCGCGGGCGGTATCGCCCGCGAGATCGCAGGCCTGCTTGAAGATCAGGGCGTAACGGTCGCGCTCACCGATATTAACCTGCGGGGCCTTCGCGCCGCATCGGCAAATCTGAAAAATAAGCCTTTCATCATTCCGTGTGATATTACCAGGAGCGCCGCCGTCGCCGGGATGGTGCGGAAGGTGCGCAGGAAGCTCGGCCGCATCGACATGCTTATCAATACCGCGGGGATTATCGTGCCCGGCCCATTCGAAGAGGCGCGCATCGCGGATATCGAACTGCAGGTGCGCGTCAACCTCGTGGGCGCCATGATCGCGATCAGGGAAACGCTGCCCTTCATCCGCGAATCGGAGGGCGGGGCCATCGTTACCATATCGTCCATGGCCGGAATCGTACCCGAAACCTACAGCGCGGTTTACACGGCCACAAAATACGCGCTGCGCGGCCTGGGTCTGACCCTCAACCTGGAGCTCAAACGCCATAAAATACATGTCGCGACCGTCTTTCCGGATTCGGTCGATACGCCCATGCTGCGCTACGAGGCCGCGCACGGCGGCTCCCCGCTCACCTTCCTGAGTGCGCCCCAGCAGCCCGTCGATGTCGCGCGCGCGGTCCTCCGGGCCATCGTTAAGCGCAAAGCGGAAGTATACGTTCCCGCGTCGACCGGATTCTTTTCCAGGATCGTGACCGTATGGCCCCGCCTGGTTCTCGCGGTATGGCCCACGCTCGAGCGGATGGGCTCTCGAAACAAGGCGAAGATATTGAAAAATTTCGAACTTGAGAGAGAAAAACGATGAACGAGCGAACGCTAGAGACAGCCGCGCAGCGTCTCCGCGACCCTTCTCGCATCCTCACGCAGGAGGCGTGAATACACCGGGAGGCTTATCTCGGCGCGGAACATTTCGTAGCAGCGCGGATAATCGTCCATCCGGTAGCCAAGGCGGGTGTACGCGGGATGCATGACGACGGGGATAAAGTGCACGTTGCACGCGATGCCTTGCGCAGCCATGCGCTCTATGACGGCGTCCCTGCGCTGTTCATCCGCACCCTTTACGATGACGGGGTAAAGATGACACGAGCTTTCAATTTCGCCCTTGTTCGCCAGGGGAAGGGAAAGCCGCGTATCTTCCCCGAGAAGTGACCTATACAGCGTGAAAATCTCCCGCCGCGCCGGCAGTATCTCGCGCTCGTAGCGTTCAAGCTGCGCCAGTCCCATGGCGGCCTGGATATCCGTCATGTTGCATTTATACCCCGGAAGTTCGATCGAGTAGCGCCAGCCTCCCGCCCGCTGCTTTGCCAGCGCGTCCTTGCTCTGCCCGTGGAGCGAGAACAGCTTGAGCTGCCGGGACATTTCAGGGACATGGGGTCCGATACCGCCCCCGAACGTAACCGCGCCCCCTTCCGCCGTAGTCAAATTTTTCACCGCATGAAACGAAAACACCGAAAAATCCGCGAGACTGCCCGACATGCCCCCCCCGCAGCGCGCGCCGATAGAGTGCGCCGCGTCGGCGATCACCGCGGGCCTGTCGAACAGGCATTGCAGTGAATTCTTCCGCGGGCGGTACTTTTTTCTTCTGGAATCCAGCGCCAGGGCTATGGACCGGTAATCCGCCGGCCAGCCCCCGAAATCGACGGGAATGACGGCCTTTGTTCTTTTCGTGACCGCCGCGGCGACCGCATCCGGATCGATAAGAAAGCTTCCCCGGCCGACATCCACGAACACGGGACGCGCACCCACGTGGAGGATCACGTTCGCCGTTGCTGCATAGGTACAGGGGGTTGTGATTACCTCGTCCCCCGGACCTATGTCGAGAAGACGCAGGACGAGCTCCAGCCCCGCGGTCGCCGAGCTCAGGCACACCGCCCCGGGCGTGCCGCAATACTCGGCGATCTTCTTTTCGAACTCCATGACGCGGGGTCCCGTGGTGATCCAGCCGCTGCGCATTACCTCCGCGACCGCGTCGATTTCGGCCTGGGTGATGTCGGGGGGGGAGAAGGGTATCGGTTTCAGCTCAGGCACCGGTGTACTCCGGTACAAATCGTTTCAGGAGCCGGCGGATCTCGCCCGGGTCGCCCCTTTCCGCCGCGTTGGCAAATTCCCGCACCATTTCGCTCAGGTCGCGCGAACCAAGAGGCTGCTCGTCCTGGGTGGAAACGAGAAGCTTGTCATACGTGGTCTTCGCGAGGTCCTCCTTGTCGGAGAGCACCTCTTCGTACATCTTTTCACCGGGACGAAGCCCCGTGAATACGATGGGTATCTCGTCCTCGTCGAATCCATGAAGGCGTATCATCTCGCGCGCAAGATCGGCGATCTTGACCGGTTTCCCCATCTCGAGCACGAAGACGCTCCCCCCGGAAAGTGAAGCCGCTTTGATCACAAGCCGGGCCGCCTCGCGTATGGACATGAAAAACCGCGTCATCTCGGGATGGGTCACCGTGAGGGGCCCTCCCCGCTCGATCTGCGACCGAAAGATGTGAACCACGCTCCCGCGGGAACCAAGGACATTGCCAAAGCGCGTGAGCGCGAAGGAGGTGCCCGACTGCGCGGCATTGAGTGAAATCACGATCCGCTCCGCCAGGCGCTTGGTGGCGCCCATGACCGAGGTGGGATTGACCGCCTTGTCCGTGGATACGAAGATGAACCGGCGCACCCCCGTTTCGATCGCCGAGAGCGCGCAGGCGAACGTGCCCAGGATGTTGTTCTTCACCGCCTCGTCGGGGTACTCCTCCATTAGGGGAAGATGCTTGTGCGCCGCGGCATGGAAGACCAAACCGGGCCTGAATCGCTCCATTTCACGCCGCACCTTCACCTGGTCCCGTATGTCGCCGATCACGTAGCGGAAACGCGGGTCGACCCCCGCGCGCGTAATGAGGCCGTGGATCGAGTTTTCACCGTGTCCAAACGCGATCGCCTCGCGCACCGGGAGGTCCAGGAGCTGCGCGAATATCTCCGACCCGATAGACCCCCCCGCCCCGGTGACGAACACCGAGCTGTCCCTGTAATAGCCCGATAATTTTTCCAGCTCGAAACCCACCTCTTCGCGGCCCAGCAGGTCGGCCGGCTCGATACTGCGCACCTGGCTGAAGCTTACCCTGCCCTCGATGATCTCGAAAAGCCCGGGAACGATCTTGATTCCTACTTGGGCGCCGCCCAATGAGTTGACGATACGATTGATCGTTTCCCTGCTCCCGGAGGGAATGGCTATGATCACTTCCGCTATCTCGCGCTCCCGGATAACCGCGGGCGCATCGGCGATCCTGCCGATAACGGGGTGCCCGAGCAGGCTTTTCTTCGCCGGATCGTCGTCCAGGAAGCCCGCGAGCGCATAGCGCCCGGAAATGCGTTCGTTATCGAGGATCTCCTTGGCGACCATTTCGCCCGCTTCGCCCGCCCCGATGATGAGAAGTCGCTTCATTATGCCGCACCGAAAATATTATTTGAATTTATAAGGCCGCCCTAGTACTATAATCGAACATTTGGGGCTCGCACATGTGCTAAAAAGATGCACGGCAGAGAAAAGAATCGCGGCCTTTCAGATACCCGGCGCCCGCGCGGATGAATTGCATTCAGCAAATCTATGGGAGATTCTTCATTACCAAAAATGGCAGCTGCGAACGGGTTTTTTATTGACAATTCTGGTATTTCGTTTTTACTAAAAAATATAAAGAGAGGTCTTCAATGGAAAAGCTCAGCGCGCAGGAATTAAAGTTGTTACAGTCGAAGAACCCGGAACAATACATAGAAAACTCCATCAAGTCGAAGCTCCCCTCGGGCCGCAAGGCGTACATGGCCAGGCTCTGGATGGACAAAACCGGGTACTCGGTCGAGGACATCCAGCGGGCCCGCAACCGGAACCCGTACTGGAAGGAAAAGAAGATGAACGGAAGCCCGGAGCGGAACTACCAGCGCAGGATAGACCACGATTACTCGCGCGGGCGCACCGGGGCGGCGGTATGGGACGAGGAAACCATCAAGGAATTCATAGCGCTGAATAAAAAAGACAAAGCGGGGCGCTACATCAGGAAGGACTTCGAGCTGGCGAAGCATTTCAAGTCCACCATCGCGGCCATCCAGCATTACCGGCGCAAGCACAATATGACCATCCGCATCCTGGACGCGAGCCGCGAAACGCCGTCGGTCAAAAAGGTCTACGATTATATCTGCATGAGCGAACAGATACTCCGCACCATGCTCAAGCAGAAAGGCGGGAAAAAGCGCTAAAGAGCATGGCACCGCGCGCAGGCGCGGCCTACAGCGTTATCTTCAACAGGTAGGGCTGGTATTCCAGGGGATGGATAAAGATCGCGAATATCTGCGCCCCTGCGGCATAGACCTCTTTCCCTGAATAATAGTATCCCGCGAGCTCCGGGCCCGTTACGGTGAGCCGCGGCGGCTCGTAGACCACCTCCTTGCGCGCCTTTTCGGCGCCCGCGAAGTCGGCGAACCTGACAAGAACGATCCTGCCCGTCCACAGCTGGCAGTAAACCATTACGTATTCCCCCGCGGATTCGTTCCAGGAGAGCGAGCACTCGCCCATCACGTCTCCCAGCAGCGGCACGCCCTCACGCACTGCACCGGTCCAGGCGCCCCCCCTGCCCAGGAACTCGTAGGCCCCTGGATTTCCGATATTTTCGGGACGGACCCGCGCGATCTTCACGGGGCTCGACAGGTCCGGCGCCGTATAGTGCCCAGCGGTATAAAGGTAGCCGTCCTTTTCGAGAACGCTCACCCCGAACGCCGGGTAATCGCCCGGGAACAGGTCCGGGAGGCGTACGAAGGAAATGGGGTCGCCGATACGCCATTGTTCCGGCACGACCCAGCACGCCAGCCCCACCGCGCGCATCGAGAAGTCGAACGGCTTCCCGCTGGATCCTACCCTGATCGCCAGGTAATACACGTAAACCTTGTCACCCATGCGAACACCATCGACCGCCCAGAGCCGGTCGGTTTCCGGGCGCTCGTGCGGCAGCAGCTTTATAAACTGGGCCACCTCCCCGCGATCGGTGTAGAAGGTGAACGGGAGCGCGGCGATCGTCTCGGGGGTGGGCGCGGGGGTGAAGGCGAGCGAGTTCGATATCATGGAACGGACGTTTGCGCGCTCGGAAAAGGTCGCCGCGGAGGATACCGAGCCCTTCCAGTCGCCTAAAAGCGTATCGCCAAAGGTCCACATGGTGATGTAATTATTGAAGGGGATGGACGTTACCCCGTCCTGACCCAGAACGAGCGCGCGGCGCGACTCGCCGAAAGGTCCCATCATCTCGGCGCGGGGGCCGCAGGCGGGGACGAGCCAGATGCAGAGCCCGAGGAGCGCGGGTACGATGAAGCCCTTCTTCATAGAGGTATTATTATCGGTCACGGTTTCGCCTGTCAACCGGCTTTAGCGGCGCCGATCCGCTGAAGGCTGCCGGAACCGGTCTTTTTGCGCATCGGCCCCCAAAAAAAACCATAGCCTTAAAAAATTTGCTTGGTTTGGGAGCCGTGCGGCCTTACACTTAATCGGGCGATATCAAGGGAGGGATATATGGACATCAAATCTATCACCGGGACGGATCTATTGCATACGGGCGCCGTCGAGAATTCAACGCAGTACAGCAGGGACAAGATCAGCAGGGAAGAGAAATACGTACAGCGTGACGTGATAAAGGAAGCCGTCGCCGAATCTCTCAAGAAGGGCCAGAACGTAGACAAGACCGCCTGACCCCGCGTGGATTCCCTAACTCCACCAGCGCTTGCGGACGTCTTTTGGACAGGAGAGCACACTCCCCTCGAAAATCACGCGGTGCTGCATGTCATGACCGTGGATACAGAGGGCGCAATCGGCCCTGGATTCCACGAAAAATCCGCACTGCCTGCAATCGTTTATCTTCATGGCCCGGAATTCTCTCCCTGAATTTCATGCTTCGTTACGCTACAATATCGGACGTTTCCACTGTTTGGTTAATACCGGGGCCCTGCCGGGGCCTCCCACCGCGGGGGTGTCATGGATCTCGAAAATGCGCTGAAAGTTCTCATGGAGAGCAGCAGGTTCTTCAAGACGTTCAATGACGCCGAAACGCGTGAGCTCCTCAGGTGCTGCACCAGCCGGGCGTTTAAGGGCGGGGAGACGATCTTCAAGGAGGATTCGGGCGGCACCGAGATGTACATTATCGTGAACGGCTCCGTCGTGGTAAAGAAAGAAGGGAAAACCATTGATATCATCAGGTCGGGCGAGTGTTTCGGGGAGATGGGCGCGCTTTCCGGGGAAAAGCGCTCGGCAAGCGCCGAGGCGAGCGGCGACGTGATCCTGCTTGCCGTGAGCGAATCGAAGCTGGGAACCCTGGACCCCGCGATCCAGGCAAAGCTATTCAAAAATATCCTGCTTATTCTATCCGAAAGGCTGCGCGAGCGCATTGAGGAGAACGTGCGGATGGGCAGCCAGTCGCAGGACGAAAAGCCCGCTCACACCCCCGGATCGTAGGGAATGGGGTTGCGTATTCCGCCTGCCGGTCCCCTGCGCCGCCGTTCCAGGAATCCACTCACGCCTATAAGCGCCGCCAGTATGAGCACGGCCCCCGCCAGTATCCTGCACGTAAGCGGGTCCGCAAAGAACGTCACGCCGATTATCCCCGCGAACAGTATACGGCTCCCCGAGACGATCGCACCGGTCGCGGCCTCGATGTAACGGTATCCCACGGTGAGAAACATCTGCCCGGTTACCGCCACGGCTCCGGAGAGTATCGCGTACACGAGCGCCATCCCTTCCGGCATGATGAACGAGGGGAGCATGATCAGGAAGGTGATCACCATCCCCGGCACCATGAGGTAGAACAGTATGATATCACTGTCGTCGTACTTGCGCGCCTCGCGCAGGTAACAGATGCCGAACCCGGCAACGAACCCGGACGCGAGCGCGAACACGTCCCCGGTATTGATCCCCTGGAAATCCGGCACCACCACCAGGTACACCCCCGCAAGGGCCGCGCCGATCCAGAGCAGGTTTTTCATCCGGCTCTTCTCGCCGTTGATGAACGGCGAAAAAAAGAACACGAACACGGGATAGGTGAGGTTCAGCATGTTCGCGTTCGTCACGGTTCCGTACTGGAACCCGGTATAAAAAAGCAAGACTGCTACTGTGTTTGTTACACCCCTCAATAATACGAGCCGGGTATTATTCGGACGGAATGAAGCATTTTTATAATACATATATCCGGACACGGTTACAAACCCAATAAGGTAACGAAAAAATGCCAGTTCTGTTCCTGAGACAGGCGATAAGTTTGTCGCGGACTTTCCAAATACCGAGGATAGAGTGAGACAAAGCTCGGCGATGAGAAGAAGTATCGTTCCCCGGTAGGCTTCCATGAAGGGAAGAGATGGGTCTGATAGATTTTAAGGCAAGAGAAAAATGCGGGCTGGACAAAAAGAGCCATGATGCGCGTTCAGGAAGGGCGCGCGCGGTCAGGCGGGAGCGCCAGTTTAATTCACGATCCGGTTTTCTCGACCAGGGGCGCGTGCTCTACCCTGTTCTTGCCCTTGTGCTTTGCCTCATAGAGCGCTTTGTCGGCTTGCTCGGTAAGCTCCTTGCTGGTGGACGAGGTGGACGGGTAACACGCAACCCCAAGGCTTACGGACAGGCGCAAGTCGGGTCCCTCGATGTCTTTCAGAAAGTCGAGCTTTTCGACGGCCTTCCGGACCTCCTCGTTCACCGCCATCGCGGTCGGGAGGTCGGTGTCGGGGAGGAGGATCGTGAACTCGTCGCCGCCGTAGCGCGCCACGATATCGGTTTCGCGGAACGCCTGCCTGAAGACCTTTGCGACCTCCACAATGTAGCGGTCCCCCACTTCGTGGCTGTAACCTTCGTTTACCTCGCGGAAGGAGTCCATATCGGCCATAACCAGGGAAAGCGCCTTGTTGTCCCGGCGGGCAGCGTTGAACCTGTTCTCGAGCTCGCTCTCGAGGTAGCGGCGGTTGAATACGCCCGTGAGCTTATCGGTCACCGCGCGCAGCGACGCGTCCTCGCCCCATTTGACCATCTGCATGATGAACTGGCCGCTCGCGTTGAGGCGGTCCGTGGTCTTGTTCAGCATGTTCTTCATCACGTTGATCGCGGTATGGGGGGACGATTTCATGAGGCTGAAAAAATTGTCCTTGTGCAGGCGCAAAATCTCGCAGTCCTCGGCGGCGAGACAGGTCGCGGAGCGCGGGGCGTTCTCGAAGATCGCCATCTCGCCGAAAAACTCCCCGGCCTTAAGCACCGCGATCTCCTTTTCGCTCCCGTCCTGGACCCGGATGCGCACCGAGGTGCTTCCTTCCTTAATGATGAAAAGCTCGTTGCCGTCTTCCTTTTCCCGGAAGATGACGTTCCCGTTCTGGTAGCGGACAAGGTCCAGGTATTGCGCGAACTGGTGGAGCTCGGACATCTTGAGGCTCGAGAGTATCCCCACCGTCCGCAGGAAATTGTTGAGCTCGTCCTCGCCGGCGCTGGCGACGCGCACTCCGTTTCCCCCCGCCTCGCGCTGCTCGAACACCTTGGTGAAGGCCTTCTCGATCAGGTCGAGTATGCTCTTCTCGTGCTCAGGGTAGGCGGCGACACCGATGCTGAAGCTCTGGAAGAGGCTGTCGCGCTTCATCGCGAGGCCGATATCGTACCGGTTCATCTCTTCAAGGTATCTGGCGGCCAGGGCGGCGGCCTCGTCTATGGGCGTTGACGGGAACACGACGATGAACTCGTTGCCGCGATACCGTACGGCGAAATCCTGCTCGCGCAGCAGGCTCTGCAGCTTCGAGGAGATAGCCTGGAGCGCGCTGTCGCCCGCCTCGTGGCCAAAGGTATCGTTGATGAGCTTGAAATTGTCGGGCTTGATGACAAGCAGGCTGAAGGCGGCCCCCAGGAACGAGAAGTTCTTCGCGAGCTCGTCCTCCAGGTACGTGCGGTTGTACACCCCGGTGAGCTTGTCGAAGAACATCTGCTTCTTGAGCTCCTCCATCCACCCGGTCTTTTCGCTTATGAGCTTGTGCGTGAGGCGCTGCCGCCCGGCGTTCACGGAGATGAGCCGGTGGTAGACCTTCGCGAAGATGTGCGCGTACTCGTCGAACAGGTGGTCCAGGTCCTCGCCGTCGCGCGGGAACGCGAGAAGGGTGCTCTCCTCCGCCGCCAGGGCGAAGGCGGTGCGGGTGTCCTCTTCGAAAAACTCGAACTCGCCGAATATCTCACCGGCGATAAACCGGGCTATGGCCTGGCCCGTGCCGCGGTCATTCTCGCGCGAGGTCGTGTCGAAGCTGCTGGTGATGGCGACCTCGCCCCTTGAGATTATAAACAGGTTCCGGCTTTTGCTCCCTTTTTCAAAAACCAGTTCGCCCTTTCGGTAGACATAGAAACCGGCGCGGCCTGCAAGTATCTCGAGGTCCGCCTCCGGCAAGCCCGAGAAGATCGCCGTTTTCTTAAAGATGTCGATTATTTTAGTATGGTCCTGTTCCATCAAAGCTGGCATGATGCGTTCTTCCGTATAGTGTGACTTTTCCTTCCAAGTTCATGGTGTACGACGTAAGGCTTATTTTTCAACTCTAATATGCCGGGTTCCCGATTATTTCGGCCATTGCGATTATCGATTCCCTCCCGGCGATGCACTATTATCCAAGAAGTTGAAAACAGGAATTGATTCCATCATGCGGAAATAAGGGAGGGTACCCGTGAAATATGAAGCTCATGCGGGAATATCGATATAATGACGCACGCCCGGAGACCATACGCCCGGGCATGCGTCGCGACGCTATGCGGTGTGCCCCTTCCTGAGTTCCTCGGCGCGCAGCTCCTTCCGGAGGATCTTGCCCACCGTGCTCTTGGGGAGCTCCTTCCTGAACTCGACGTGCGTGGGGAGCTTGTACGTGGCCAGCTTCGTCGCGCAGTAGTCGACGATCTCTTTCTCCGTGGCCGATTCCCCCTCCTTGAGCACGACGAAGGCCTTGATCTGCTCTCCCCGCGAGGGATGCGGCACGCCGATCGAGCAGGCCTCCATCACCTTGGGATGGGCGAAGAGGACTTCGTCGATATCCCGCGGGTACACATTATAGCCGCCCGAGAGTATCATATCCTTCTTGCGGTCAACGATATAAAAATACCCCTCGTCGTCCATTGTCGCGATATCGCCGGTAAAGAGCCATCCGTTCCGGATTGTGTTCTTCGTCTCTTCCGGCTTCTTCCAGTAGCCCTGCATAACCTGCGGTCCGCGAATGATAAGCTCACCGGGCTCGCCCGCGGGAACCTCCTTCTCGCCGGTATCGAGGTCCACGATGCGGCACTCGGTGTCCGGGTACGGCAGGCCTATGCTGCCCGTTTTCTGTATTCCATCGAACGGGTTCGCGTGGGTCACGGGCGAGGCTTCCGTCATGCCGAATCCCTCTGAAATTTTCGCCCCGGAACGGTTTGCGAACTCGTTGAAGACCTCCACCGGGAGCGGCGCGCTGCCGGACACGATCCTCTTCACGAACGACAGATCGAGCGCGTCGAATTCCGGGTGCTGGAGCAGCCCGATAAACATGGTGGGTACCATCGCGACTATCTCCGGCCTGTACTTTTTTAAAATATCGTAGATGACCTCAGGCGTGGGACGCCCGGACAGGCAGCAGGTAAATCCGTAATACACCGTGAGGTTCATCACGGTGGAGAGCCCGTACACGTGGAAGAACGGCAGGAACCCGGTTATCTTGCACACCGCGCCGCGTTCGATAGAGGTATCCCATGCGTCGATCTGCTGTATCTGTTTCGAGAGGTTCGCGTGCGTAAGCACGGCCGCCTTCGACACGCCCGTGGTGCCGCCGGTGTACTGGAGCATGGCGATGTCGTCCATCGAGATCGGAACGGTCGGCGGCGTCGGTGAATATTTCTTCATGATATCCGTCCACCGGTACAAGTTTTCCGCCTCCTTCGGGTCGGCCGCGAAGACCTTCGAGGGATCGGCGTCGGGGGGCAGATAATCCTTCAGGGAAACATATACGATCTGCCTGATCCCGGTCTTCGGTCGCAGGTCGATCATGCCGTTCGCGAAGAGATCGAGCGTCACGAGCACCTTCGACTCGGAATCGTTGAACTGGTACTCGAGCTCGCCCGCGGAATAGAGCGGGTTGTTCATGACCGCGCGCGCCCCGATTTTCAGGATGCCATAATAGGCCGCCACCGTCTGGATGAGATTGGGCAGGTGGAGCGCGACGCTGTCGCCCTTCTTCACGCCGAAATCCGCGAGGCACGCGGCGAAGCGGTACGCCGCGTCCCTGAGCGCGCCGAACGTCATCGCGTATCCCTGGGAGATGAACGCGTCCCTGTCGGTGAAGTTTTTGGCCGCGTAATCGAGAAAATCCACCAGGGTCTCGTCCCGGTAGTTGACAGCGGCCGGAACGCCCTTGTCATAATGAGCCAGCCAGGGTTTTTCGGAATACAGTGCTCTCTTGGTCATCGTTTTCCTCCTGTTTATTTCATGGAACCAACTGTGCATAGTGTAAAATCCAGGCGCGGCAGCGTCATGCCGCCGATCCCCGGAAGGGAGCGTGCCGTGCATCGCCCCCTTCCGGCATTTTCGGGCGCCGATTCGCCTCCTACCTGTTGCGACCCATCTTCTCGTGGCTCGACACCCAGTCTCCCGCCAGTACCGCTGAAAGCAACGAGAGCTCGCCGCAGAGCACCGTCGCGGCAACGATCTCCGCGAACTTGTTTACCTTTCCGGCGCCGTAGCACCCCAGCATCTCCAGGCACTCCCGCTGGGTGGCCAGCCCCGTCCCGCCCCCGTACGTCCCGACGATGAGGGAGGGTATGGTTATCGAAAAGTAATAACTGCTGTCGCCCGGCGCCTGGTCGGAGTACACGAGCGCCGCCGAGGATTCCGCGACGTTTGCCGCGTCCTGCCCGGTCGCGATGAACACGGCCGTGATCCCGTTCGCGGAGTGCATGCCGTTGTTGTTCGAGCCCGCGAGGATGGCGCCGGTGTTGGTGATGTTGCGCTGCCGGAGAAGCTCGCCCGCCGGGAATTTCGCAAGCCCGGAGATGAGGTCCGCGCGCAGGTTTATCTCGGCGATGACGCGCTTCCCGCGCGTGTTCAGGGTGTTGATGAACGATGTCTTCTTGTCGGTGTCGATATTGCCCGAAAGATTGTAATGCCGGACGGCCGGGTACGAAGCCCTGATCCATTCGCATGCCGCGAATGTCGCCTTCCCCACCATGTTCTGTCCCGCGGCGTCGCCCGTGGTGAAGTTGAACCTCACGAAGAAGAGCTTGCCCACAGCGTAGCGCTCCAGTCCCTTCAGCTTCCCGACGGAGGTGGTCTTCTCCGCCTCGCGCTTGATCGCCTCATAGTTCTCATCCAGCCACGCGTTGAACTTCTTCGCTTCACGCGCGTCGTCGAACATGAATACCGGTGCCCTGTTCATGGCGTCATCGACGATCGTGGTCCGTACCCCGCCGCAGGCGTGTGCCAGCTTCATCCCGCGGTTGTAGCTCGCCACGAGGGTCCCCTCTGTGGTGGCCATGGGCACGTAGAACTCGCCCTGCGCGTATTCGCCGTCCACGAGGAGAGGCCCCGCGAGGCCCAGGGGAACCTGGGCCGTTCCCAGGAAGCTCTCGACATTGCCGCGGAGCGTCCCCGGGTCGATCGAGTACTTGTCCACGTGCTTGAACGCCGCGCCGGTCTTTTCCTTCACGAATTCCTGGCGCGCGCGTATGATGGGCGCCGCGTAATCGTCATCTTTAGATCGTGGTATATGGTCGTTCATTAATCTTTTCCTCCAAAAAATAATTACTCGCCAACCCTTTCATTTCTTATCCTGCGCGTATTCGTACCAGCCCCTGCCCGTCTTCTCGCCGTGATCGCCCTGAAGGTAGCGCTTCACCACGCCGGGAGAGGGAAGCTCGGCCCTGTCCCCTGTATTCTTGAATGCCTCCATACGGATAAAGTACTCGAGGTCGATTCCGGTGAGGTCCATGAGCCTGAACGGTCCCATGGGATACCCGGCGCCGTGCACGCACGCCTTGTCGATGTCTTCGGGCGAGGCGATGCCCATGTCATTGAGCCACAGGGCTTCTTTCAGGAGGGCGCCCAGCATCCGGTTGAGGAGAAAGCCGTCCACTTCCTTTTCGAGAAGCACCGGAATCTTCCCGAGCTTTTTGCACAGCTCGAACGAGACATCCACCGTGTCCGGCGCGCAGTGCGGCCCGCGCACCACCTCCACGAGTTTCATCACGAGCGCGGGATTGAAAAAATGCAGGTTGCATACCTTCGAGGGACGCCCCGTCGCGTCCGCGATACGCGAGCTCACTATGCGCGAGCTGTTCGTCGCGAGAATGGCGTGGGCCGGCGCATGCGTGTCGATATCGGCGAAGATTTTTCTTTTAATGGCGAGCGTCTCCACCGCGGCCTCGATCACGTAGTCGGCGTCCTTAACGGCCTGGGGCAATTCCCGGGTGAACCGGGCGTTTCCGCGCGCCTTCGCGGCCTGTGACTCCGTGAGCTTGCCCTTCTGCACCCGTCCGGCAAGGTACGTGTCGAAAAACGATTCCGCCTTCGCGAGCGCATCGGCGCTCGTGTCGGTGCACGTCGTCCTGAAACCGTTCAGGGCGCACAGTGTGGCGATCTGGTGCCCCATGTTCCCGGCGCCAATCACCGCGATGCTTTTGATGTCCTTGATGTCCATTGCGTCTTCCCTACCCCGTAGTAAATTTTCCGGCAGGTTTGGCTATCGGCCCCCCGCCCCTATTCCTTTCCGTCCATGTCCCCGTCCTCGACGATGCCCGCGAGACGCTTCGAGAGTTTCTGCTTTTCCTTCATGTTGACAAGCCGCGCGATCATGATGCGCTGCGCCTGCGGCGAGCCCGCGCCGTGCATAGACTCCGTGAGATACCCGACGGCGGCGCTCCCCATCGTGATGTTTTCCAGAAGCCTGAGGATCCGGATGCGGTGCTCGGTGGGAACGCCCGGCGCCGCCTGGAAATATTTTTTCACCCAGCGGCCCACCTCGGGCGATTCGAGGTCGTCCTCCGAGGGACAGGTGACCATGAGGCCGCCGGCGATATCCTGCGCGAGGCGCGCGATCTCGTAGGGGAAGCGCGTTATGTTCTGCTTGTGGACGTTCGCGAGGAGCGTGTTCACGTAGTACGTGCCCGACGGCTCGCAGTGCCCCTCCGAAGCGCACGCGATGCAGCCGCAGTAGAGCGTCTCATTCAATTGGTTCATCTCGATGATCTTGTCTTTCACGTGCGACGCCTTGTGCGCGCCGTTGTACTCGGCCGCTGTCTGGGTCGCGCCTATGAGCACGTCGCCCACGCCCACCTTGCAGGCGTAGCTCTGGCGATGGTACGACGCGAACTGCTCGACGAGCTGGCCGGAGAAATCGTGCTCCCTGTACATGAACACGCGCTCCCAGGGCACGAACACGTCGTCGAACACGATGAGCGCCTCGTGCCCGCCGAACCCGGCGTTCCCGCGGTCGATCTTCCCGGCTTCGAGCTTGCGCGTGTCGCAGGACTGGCGCCCCATGATGTAGGTGATGCCCTTCGTGTCGCTGGGCACGGCGAAGGCGATCGCGTAGTCGCGGTCCTCCTCGCGCATCGCAATCGTGGGCATCACGATCACCTCGTGCGAGTTCACAGCCCCGGTCTGGTGCGCCTTCGCGCCCTTGACGACGATCCCGTCCTTCCGCTCCTCGACCACGCGGAGAAAGAGGTCCGGGTCCGCCTGCTTGTGCGGCGGCAGGGAGCGGTCGCCCTTGGGGTCGGTCATCGCGCCGTCGCAGACGAGGTCCTCGTCCTGGACGTAGCGCAGGAAATCCAGGAAGCGCGTGTTGTAGTTCGTGCCGTATTTCGCGTCGATATCGAAGGTGGTCATGGAGAGCGCGTTCATCGCGTCCATGCCCACGCAACGCTGGAAGCAGCAGCCGGTCTGCGCGCCCATGAGCCTTCCCATCTTGCTCTTCCTGACCAGGTCATCCACGCTCCGGTGTATGTGCGTGAAACGGTTAATCTTCTTCCCGGTGAGGTGCGAGGTCGCGGTCATGATGTCCTCGTACTTCGGGTTGCGCGCGAGCGCGTAGGTGAGCGCCACGGCGTTGAGCGACGGCCGTATAATGGGATCGTCCACCACGTTCTCAACCCTCTTCCCGAACATGTACACGACCAGGTCCAGTTTTCTCAGGCTCTCGATATACTCCTGCGGTGTCTTCATCGCGTTTTTTCCCCCGCGTGGTAATTTTTTACAAAATCGCTTCCCCTCTCGACTCCCCGCAGATACGCGAGGCGAAGGACGCGCATGTCCCGCGTCGCTCGGCCCGGTCCCTCTCCCGGCAAAGGCGCGATCTCGTCGATAATGATGCCCACCGGCGGATCGTTTATGAACCGGACCGATGCGTTGTAATTCTCCGCGCGCTCTTCCAGCGCCTTCGCGAAGCGGGGGTGCTTCCTGAACGCCATCGAGCCCAATTTTTCCATGCGACCGGCGGCCATGCGGTAATCCGATGCGCGGGTCCGTATCACGGTGATCCTCCCCGCCCCGCGACGGTACGCCTCCCGTACCGGTATCGAATCGGCAACACCGCCGTCGGCCGCGCGCTCCGTGTCCGCGAATAGGTTTCCCCGGTACAGGAGCGGGAGGGCGCTCGAAACCTTGAGCGCGTGCTCCAGCGTGGTTTCGTCCGGCCGCAGGTACAGGGCCTCACCGCGATCCATCGATGTGACCGCGACGAGGAACTCCTTTTCCCGCGCGTGCAGCGTTCCGAAAAGCCTTTTAAGATCGAGCCGGTACTCCAGAATGGTCACGTCCCAGAGCCAGTCCAGGTCCATTAGATGCCCGCCGCGCACGAACCTCAAGAGATTTATGAAGCGCTTTGTTGAGGAATAGCGCTCGATGATGTCGAAGTTCCTGTCGTTCTGCCCCGCGAGGTGCGAGGCAAGGTTGCACGCCCCGGCCGACACGCCGATATACAGGTCGAAGGGATCGAAGCCCGCCTTCCCGAACGCGTTCAGGACGCCCGCGGCGAACACCCCGCGCATCCCGCCGCCCTCGACGACGAGCGCCCATTTCCCCGCGCGTTTCTTCATGCCGTCACTCCGGCGCCCCCGTGAAGATGTCCGCGAACGATTCCGCGACGGCGCTCTCCCCCGAGGTCACCGCGTCCATGAGCCCGAAGTATTTATGGAGCTCGGTCTCCAGGAAGAAGCGTGCCGAGAGCACCTTCCCGTAATAATACGCGGCCTCGGCGTTATCGGCGGCGAACGCCGCGAGCTTTTCGCCTTCAAGGCCTCCCGACAGCTCCCTGAGCCTGGGCGCGCACAGTGAAAGGGACCATAGGTGCATCCACGCGTGGCTGAGCATCCTGACCGCCTGCAGCATGGGCGTGGCCGCGGCGAGGACCGCCGCCATGTTTCCCGCATCGCGGTACCCGGCGAGCACGCCTATCGCCGCGTCCAGGCGCTCCAGCGCCTTTTCGACCGACCCCGCGTATCGGCCCCCTTCCGTATCCTTCGCCCGCGCGATCGTTTCGGCGACACGCTTCCGGAAAACGGAATAGTTATACATGCCGGGGTCCATGAGGAGCTTGCGCATCGTGAGGTCCAGGGACTGGATGCCGTTTGTCCCCTCGTAGATCGAAAGGATCTTCGAATCGCGCGCGAGCTGCTCCACCGGGTAATCGGTGCAATAGCCGTAGCCGCCGTAGACCTGGATCGCCTCCGCGGTCACGAGCCACGCGAGATCGGTGTTCCCCGCCTTGCACACGGGGATCAGGAAATCCAGGAGCGCCCTCGCCTCGCGCGCCCTCTCGCCCGTCTCCGCGTGCGCGACGTCGGAAGAATACGCGGTGAGCAGCGTGAGCGCCCGCATCGCCTCGACGTGCGATTTCATCCAGAGCAGCATGCGCCGCACATCGGGATGACACACGATGGGGGCCGATACGCCTCCCTTCCGGAGGGGGTCCGCACCCTGCACCCTGGTGCGCGCGTAACCCACCGCGTGCATGTACGCCGCACTCGAGACCGCGAGACCCTGGAGCGCGACGTCCAGGCGCGCTTCGTTCATCATCTGGAACATGATCTTCATGCCCTGGCGCTCCCCGCCCATCAGGTAGCCCGTACAGGCGCCGTTATCGCCAAACGAGAGCGTGCACGTCGCCGATCCCTTGATCCCCATCTTGTGCTCTATCCCCGAACACGCCACGTCGTTGCGCGCGCCGATAGACCCGTCCTCGTTCGCGAAAAACTTGGGAACCAGAAATATGGAAATACCCTTCGTCCCGACCGGATCGCCCTCTATCCGCGCCAGCACCGGGTGGACGATGTTTTCATACAGGTCGTTCTCGCCGGAAGAGATGAATATCTTCTGTCCCGTTATGCGATAGCTTCCGTCCGCCATCCGTACCGCCTTCGTCTTGAGCGCCCCCACGTCGCTGCCCGCGTCGGGCTCGGTGAGGCACATGGTCCCGCCCCAGCGCCCGGACACCATCTTTTCGAGGTAGAGCTTCTTCATGTTTTCGGGCGCGAAATTTTTCACGAGATTCGCCGCCCCCACCGAGAGCGACACGTACATCGTGAAGGAAATGCTCGCGCCGAAAAAGTATTCCATGACCGCGCGGCTTATCGCCTCGGGCATGCCCATGCCGCCCCATTCGGGATCGGCGGCGAGCCCGGTGAACCCGGACTCGTTGAAATACTTCATCGCGTCATGGAAGGATTCCGGCACGGACACCTGTTTCGTCGCCGCGTCGTAGCGCGCCCCGTTTTTATCCGCGAGCGCGTTCGCGGGGTATACCCGTTCCACGGCGATCAATTCGGCCAGGTCGAGCGTCGCCTCGAAGGCGTCCCTGTCCAGGCATGCATATTTTTCATACGCCGCGAGTCCCTCTGCGCCCAGCATCTCGAACAATACGAAGCGCGTGTCCCTTGAATCCACCAGTACATTGCGTGCCATGTCGCTCTCTCCACGGTTAATTTATTTCCAGCACCGCGGCGGTGCCCATTCCCTCGCCACGATCACCACGTCGTTCAATGCCGCACCCCTACCTGCCCGTGAAATTCGGTTTTCGTTTTTCGATGAACGCCTTCATGCCTTCCTTCTGGTCCTGTGTGGAAAAAAGCCCGGCCCACACCTTTTCTTCGTGCGCGATCCCGGCGCGCAGGTCCAGCGCGCTCCCGTAATTGACGACCCCCTTGGCGTACCTGAGCGCGACCGGCGATCGCTCGATCAGTTTTTTCGCGATACGAACCGCCTCCTCGACCGGGTCCCCGTCCGCCACGCGATTGCAGAGACCGTACGCAAGCGCCGTCTGGGCGTCGATAAATTCCCCCAGGAAGATCATTTCCTTCGCCCGCCCGGCCCCGACCAGCCGTGGAAGGCGCTGCGTACCGCCCGCCCCCGGAAAAATCCCCAGCTTGATCTCCGGCAGCCCCAATTTCGCGTCCCGGCCGCAGATACGCATGTCGCACGCCATCGCCAACTCCAGTCCCCCGCCCAGCGCGTACCCCGCGATCGCCGCTATGACCGGAAGGGGGAAATCCTCTATTGCATTGAATACCGCGTTGAAGGTCATATCGCCGGCCTCGATCGGGGACTGGTCAACCATCCCGGTGATGTCGGCGCCCGCCGCGAAATTGCCGGCGCTTCCCGAGATTATGACCACGCGCGCCTCCGCCGATTTCCTGACAAGATCGAGCGCCTCGCGCAGCTCCCCGACGAGTGCGAGGTTGAGCGCGTTCAGCACCTTGGGGCGGTTCAGCATGAAATGCGCAAGTCCGTTTTCGATCGTAAGCGTGCTTAATTGGAAATTCAAATTTCGGTCCTCCCGCTGGATTCGGTTCATCCGGCCTTACCGGGGACATATTAATGAATGACCATTAACCATTACAATCAAAAAAAATATCTCGCATAAATATTAATCCGGCTCATTTAAGCGCATGGAACCGCGAATTGACGCGAATGAACGCGAATCATTAAATTGCAGATATTAGCGTTTATTCGCGTGCATTTGCGGTTACTCCTTCTTCCTTACAAATTTCCATTTGATTTGGCACCAAGGCCGTTCAGGGCGAACGCGCATATGAAATCGATGATTTCATCGACGGTATGTTTACCCTGCGGGTTGAACCATATCCTCGATCGCGCGATCATGGAGGCGATGCTGTATACTGCCATCTTCGCGTCCGTCTTCCTGAATACCCCCGTCCTTATTCCCCTTTCGATTATCTTGACCGATATGCGGTCGTACTCGTCGCGCAGCGTGATGATCTTTTTCCTGTTCGCGGGCGAAAGATTTTTCAGACCGGCATCGAATAAAAGCTTGGAGTTCATTTTTTCGCCCAGGGTGAGCTTGAGGTGGTTTTCGATCACCAGCCGCATGGCCTGTGGGGGGGGTATGGTCTCGTCGTCTTCCAGGCTCCGGATGGGGCCCAGGATTTCCATCATTTCATCGTAAAGAATCTCGAAAAGGATGGATTCCTTGTTCTCGAAAAAATTGTAGATGTTGGCGGGCCGGAAACCGCATTCACCCGCGATGTCCTTCATGCTGGTCTCGGCGTAGCCCTTTTCCCAGAAAAGACTGCTCGATTTCGAGATGATAAGCGCCTTCTGGGTCTTGTTCACCCTGTTCTCAGTCATCAAAGATTCTCGCCGCCCCGTATAAGCGCACCCGGAAGGCCGGTTGTATCGGAAATGGAACCTGACCGCATTCCTTTTCCGACGGCACCGTCATCGCTTGTATATTCTGGTTAATAAACGACCGTTATCCTTATTGAAAAACAATGTCAAGCGTATTCCCGCGTCATAACGGACAATGCACCGGCAGTGTGCGTAACAATATTCGTTCAGCACATTTACCTTCCCGCGGGAGTGGGATTGATCCGTGTATTATTCTTTCAGTAGTATCACTTTAATCGAACTTTTCACATCCATGCTTTTCCTGAAATTTACGAGGCGCAGCCGCATCGAAGCAGTGACCTCCTGCCCTTTTGCGACCAGAAGGAGCCCGTTCTCGTCAATGATGTCCTCTGCAATAATCATGCTCGTCGACAGCTCGTCGATGCCGACCTCGCGTACGGCATAGCCTGTTTCCACGGTAATGAGCTTTTCAAGCGCGGTAACTGCGCCGGGATCGTACCATGCTCCCTTTTTATGAATCTCCACAAGGGCAAGCCCGCTGTCCAATCCGGCCATGACCAGAATATCGTGATCGAGCGCTACTTTTAGAATTCTCGATTCAAGCGGGATGTCGTTCCCCTTGGGACCCTCTCCCCCCGACCCATCGTACCGCTGCTCCTGGTTCGCGATGATCTGCGCGATTTTCTCGAGGCGGGGAATATTGGCGATGAGCGAGGCCCCCGCCTTAGCGTAACCCTGGTACATCTTCGATTCCGTTTCATTGAGCGACTTTCCGGTAAAAACCTTGGCGAGTATCTCATCGGGGATCGTCACGCATCCGAGCTGGGAGAGCATCGCGGCGATCTCGAGCTGCCACGTATTATCGAGACCCAGGTGGCCCGCGAGTTGTTTCACAATGCGTCGCACACGGGCGGCATGGCTGAAAGCCCGGGGATTCACGAGCGAAAGGATATCGGTGAGCACCTTGATGCCGCCGCTGAGCGTCCTTTCCAGGATGTCCTTTTCGGCCATGACAAGGCGGTATTGCTCGATTCCTGCGGTGAGTACGAGCGCGAGCGTTTCCGGGGGGCAGGGCTTCGTAAGAAGCCTGAAGATATTTCCCTGGTTCACCGCATCGATCGCCGTTTGAAGATCAGCGTACCCTGTGAGCATTATGCGCACGCTGCGGGGGGCGATCCCCCTGGCAAGGGCGAGAAATTGAATGCCGTCCATTTCCGGCATACGGAAATCGGATACGATAACCGCAAACGGTCCCAGTTTCTTTATGGCCTCGATCGCCGCCTTCCCGCCGAGCGCGGTTTCGATGTTGATTTCCTTCCGCAGCGAGCGCTGGTAGGATGAAAGCAGATTAGCGTCGTCGTCCACGAACAGCACCTTCTCTTCCATAGCAAATCCTTCACGATTTTATTAGATTGGACGGTTGGTCCGTCCCATTTTTTCGCGTCTCACTCGATATCGCCATCCCCTTCAATCGATACCGGAAATTCTCTCATTAAAGTCATGGAAGATCACCCTTCCCTCAGGATATCGGCATCCGGATGACGAACGTGGTGCCTTTCCCCTTTTCCGAGTCAAAGGTGAGCGTGCCGCCGTGTTTTTTTACCACCACCGCGTACGCGATGGAGAGACCCTGGCCGGTTCCCTTGCCTACTTCCTTCGTAGTGAAAAATGGATCGAATACCTTAGAGCGGATGGATTCCGGAATGCCAGCCCCGGTATCCGAAATCCTGATTTCCACTTCGCCGCCGGCGCGCCGGGTCGTAATGCGAATGGTCCCCTTTCCCGCACCCCCGTTCCCGGCTTTTTCCTCGATCGCATGTGCCGCGTTTATTATTATGTTCAACAACACCTGGTTAAACTCGCCCGCGATCAGCGGCACCGCGGGCAGGCCGGGCTCCAGGTCGGTTTCAAGATCGGCAATATATTTCCATTCGTTCCGTGAGATCGTGACGGTGCTTTCGATCGACCGGTTGATATCGGTCATGGTCTTCTCCGTCGTGCCCGGGTGAGAAAACTCTTTCATCGATTTGATGATCGAGACGACCCGCTCGATCCCATCGATCGATTCCTGCACCGCTTTGGGAATCTCCGCGGATACGTACGCGCGGTCGATATGCGCGATGCTCGCTCGGGCCGAATCGGCATCCCCCGCGCACCCCGGCATCCCGGAGAGCGTTTTTTCCATTTGATCGTACGCGCCGAAAATCTTCATGAGGTCCCCGAAGGAGTCCCGCAGAAAGGAGAGATTATCGCGGATATACTGGAGCGGCGAATTGATCTCGTGCGCGATGCCCGCGGCAAGCTGCCCTATGGATTCCATTTTTTGCGCGTGCGCGAGCTGCGACTCCATGATCCTTCTATCCGTGATATCGGCGCCGAAAATTATGAACCCCCTCAACAAATCATTCGCGTCCTTGATGGGGCTGATGGTCACCCCGAGAATCCTCGCGTTACCCGCCCTGTCCTTGAACGTAAGATCTTTGAGTCTCACCGAGCGTTCCTGGAGTATGCAATCCGAGATGCCCTCATATACCCTGCCCCAGTCCCAATCGATCTGAATCTCGCCGAACTTCCACCCGATTACCGCCGCCTTTGGCAGGTCGAATGCCGCCGCGGCGGCCGGATTCCAGTGGGTTACGACATCCTTGAGTGAAACCCCGATGAGAATCGAGGTGATGGCGTTAAGGATATGCGCGATCTCCGCATGAGTCGTTTTGACTTGCCCCATCGCGTACTCGCGTTCCGTGATGTCATGGCTGATTCGCATCGCCATCGGCCGGCCATGATAATCGATTATCCTGGTGTTTACCTCCATGGGGATTCTACGGCCGTCCTTCGCGATATGGATCGATTCGAATTTACTACGGCCTTCCTCGCCGAGTTCCTTGAGCTGAAGTTCTACAAGTCCCGCCGACTCCGGGGCTGTAAGCGCGGAGATCGACGACCCGAGCAATTCGTCCTTTTCGTAGCCGAGCTGCTTGTACGCGGCCGCGTTTACCTCGACAATTTTCCCACCCAGATCGTGAATATATACGGGATCGATAATATTGTCGAAGAATGTCTGAAACTTCGACAGGCTCTGCTGAAGAGCGGACTCGAGGGCTTTTCTCTCGGTGATATCGCGAAGGGAACCCTGGATGAACGCGGGATTACCGTGTGCGTCCCTGAGAAGCGTAGAAGTAACCAGGCAGGAGAGGATGGACCCGTCCTTGCGGCGCAGCGAAATCTCGAAATCCTTCACGAATCCGTTTTGCAGAAGTATCTCCTGCAGTCGAATTCGATCCTCCTTGTTGACGTACACGTCGGCCGCGTTCATGGCGCTGAATTCTTCCCGGGAGTAACCGAACAATTCGAGCGTAGATTTGTTGAAATCGAGAAGGCTCCCGTCGATCCTCCGGATGTAGATCGCGTCCTTCGAATTTTCGAACAGGGTCCTGTATTTCGACTCGCTCTCGCTCAGCCTGATCTCCATCTGGTGCTTGACGAGGGCGAGCTCGATATTGGAAATTATTTCGGATCCCTGGAACGGCTTCATTACATAACCGTACGATATCACCTTGTTCAATCGTGCGAGCGTCGCGTCATCCGAGTACGCGGTCACGAAAACCACGGGAATCCCGAATCTCTCGTTGATAAGGGCGGTCGTCTCGACCCCGTCAAGGTCGCCCTCGAGATGCAGGTCCATGAGGACCACGTCGGGGCGTTCCCCGGCGATAAGCTCAAGCGCGCGCCGCCCGCTGGGCACCGGTCCCGCGGTTTCATACCCGCGGTTCTGGAGGATGGAAGCGATGCTGTTTCCGATTATCAGCTCGTCATCGACTATAAGCACCCTTGTTTTCTGCATGTCCTCTTCCATGGATTGACGGACCCGCTTTTGCCGGGTTTATCCCCTGCAATGCGCGAGTCAAAAAAAACGCCCGCATCATGTGCTACAGAATACGGGCCTTCCTGACCGGTATGGGGCCGGTCTCGTCTTGTTTTCTTATCTGTTCCGGGTCATGCCCTCCGGTATCCGCAGCCGCTGCCCTACGAAGATGAGCACGGGGCTCTGGACGGTGTCCCTGTTCGCGTCGAATATCTTCTCCCAGTTCCTGTAATCCCCCGTGATCTCTTCGCTGATTTTAATCAGCGTGTCCTTTTCCTTCACCACGTAGATGTTTTTCTCTTCCACGGCCGCTGGTTTCTCCACAGGGGCAGCCGGTTTTTCCGCGGGGACTTCCTGTTTCATTTCCGCGGGCTTCGCGATTTCCGGAACCTTCTGCTCTTCCACGCGGCTCCTCTCGCCGCTCCGGGGGATCTCGGGGGTGGGACCGAAGAACAGGTTTTTAAGCGGCTTTATCAGAAATATGGCCGCCACGGCCGCGATTACCAGTACTGCCGCCAGGAAAAACCGTTTTATTCCATCACCTTCGCCGGGCGGAGGCGCTTTTCTTTCCGGCGCGGGCAGCAGGGGTGTTTCCCTCAACGGCATGCCGGTTTCCCTGCGGGAAGCGGGCGCGGGGGTGCGTTCGGCCCTGCCCTTGGCGGCGGGGGCGGCCTTCGCGGGCGATGCGGTCTTTCTGGCGGGAGAGCCCTTCCCCTTCTTCGCGGCCCACTTTCGGATCTCCGTGCGGAACCACGAATTAGCCTCTTCGGTGAATTTGTAATTGTCCCGGATATAGCTCATGGTCGTCTTTTCGACGCCCGTGTACTCTTCAGAGTCCTTGACCGTCGCAAGAATCCGTTTCGCTTCCTTCAGGGATATTCTGCCGTCTCCCTTTCCCTTTACCGCCGCGTCCGCGATCTTGAGGAGGTTTCCGTCATAATCTTTACCTTTTATCTTCTTATAATACGCCATGGTTTACTTACCCCCAGATTTTATATAATTATACATGTAATATTGCACATCGAGGAACGCATGTCAAGACGGCGGAAATTAAAATTTTATTTGACTTACAACAATTTTACCATATTATCACATAAAAAGGGATTATAATCATCTCTGCCAGCGTTTCCGAGCCCATCTCGCCGGCTTTTATCGACCTCCTCCCCCTCCGATGCGTTAATCCCTGCAATCACCATACATTTTTGAGGAGGCTTCCCATGGATCTGGGCGGATTGGTAGCACGTAACGCACGAACGGTTCCCGAGAAAGAGGGCGTAGTCTACGAAGGAAACCGCTATACCTGGAAAGAAGTAAACGAGAGGGTGAACGCGGTTTCGAACACGCTTATAGGAAAGGGCCTTAAAAAGGGGGACAAGGTCTCGATGTGGATGTTCAACACCGATAATTTCGTATTCGCGTTTTACGGAATCGTGAAGGCGGGCGGCGTCGCGGTCCCAGTCAATTTCCGGATCGCTCCCCCCGAGGCCGAATACATCTTCGGCAACAGCGATTCCACGGCGGTGATCTTTGACGATATTTTCGAGCCCGCGGTCAGGGAGATGAAGCCCCGGCTTCCCGGGGTTAAGGGTTACTATTCGGCCGGACCCGGCGCCTTTCCCGATTTCGTTCCCCTCGGGGAGGCAATGGCGACGGGCGGAAAGGGAGAGCCCGGCATACCCGTGGACGAATTCGACGAAAGCGAGATCATCTATACATCGGGAACGACGGGGCGGCCCAAGGGGGCGGTGCTCACGCACCACAACCAGATGATGCTCACAACCTCCATGGCCACGCTCGTGGGTCTCAATCCAAGGGACCGCATCCTTCACAGCGCCCCGCTCTTTCATTCCGCGGAGCTGAACCTGTACCTTAACCCGGGCACGTACCTGGGGGCGACCCACGTCATCGTACGCGATTTCGTGCCGGGGCCGGTGCTGTCGCTCATCCAGAATGAGAAGATCAGCCAGTTTTTTGGTGCGCCCGTGATGTACTCCTTCATGATGATGGTCCCGGAGTTCGACAGCTTTGACCTGTCGGGGGTTCGCTTTTATGGTTACGGGGCGGCGCCCATGGCCGCCGAGGCCGTGAAGGCCATGATGCAGAAATTCAAATCGACGAATTTCTTCTGCCTGTGCGGATACACGGAGGCGGGGCCCGGCGGGATCGCGCTTCTCCCGGAGGACCAGGTGCGCAAGGCGGGCGCCGGGGGCAAGTACGTGGTGAACATGGAATCGCGCCTTGTGGGCGCGAGCGGCGAAACGATCACCACGCCTGGTGTCGTGGGCGAGCTGGCGGTCAAGGGTGAGACTACGATGAAGGGGTATTACAAGAATCCGGAGGCGACACAAGCTGCGATCAAGGACGGCTGGGTGTATTCCGGGGACCTGGGCGTCATGGACGACGAGGGGTACATTACCCTGGTGGATCGCAAGAAGGACATGATAATCACCGGCGGGGAGAACGTATACAGCAAGGAGGTCGAGGACGCCATCTACGAGAACCCGAAGGTCCAGGAGGCCGTGATAATCGGCATCCCGCACCCGAGCTGGGGGGAAACGGTCATGGCGGTGGTCGTGCTCAAGCAGAAGGAAACCATGAGCCTCGAGGATCTCAAGGGATTCCTCAAGTCGCGCATCGCCGATTACAAGATCCCCCGCCTGCTGGAGATCATCCCCGCGCTTCCGCGCAACGTTTCAGGCAAGGTGCTCAAGTACAAGCTCCGCGACGAGTACAAGGACAAGGCGATGAAGAAAACCGGATAAGAATCCGAACCACATGGAAAGAGAGGAACCATGCAATCAGAACTGCCCATGATCGATGAGCGCTTTCGGGACTTCGCGGCCTATGTCGAAACGGGAATAAACGCCGTGCGGAATATGGGGATGAAGTTTCTCGTCTGCCGGGAAAACCACGTGCGACTCATGATGCCGCTCGATGGCAATATCAACCATATCGGCACCATGTACGCGGGCTGTATTTTCACCCTGGGGGAGGTGGCGGGCGGGGCCATATTCGGCGCCTGTTTCGATCTCACCCGCTATTTCCCTATTGTAAAGGAGATGACCATCCGGTACCGGCGGCCCGTCACGAGCGACATCACGCTCGATGCGTCGCTGTCGCCGGAGCGCGTGAGGGAGATCGAGGCGGTGGTCGTCGCGCAGGGAAAATGCGACCTCATCATGGACCTGGAACTGGTCGGCACGGGCGGCGAGGTCGTCGCGCTCGTGCACGGGACCTGGCAGGTCCGCGCCGTTCCGACGGGTTTCGTCAATCCGCTGGCGGACAAGGCCTGAGTCAGGTTCGCACACCGGGATAATCGCGTGATTATAATCGGCGCCCCCTATCAATGGCATGGGGGCCGATACGCAAGTTCCGCGCAACGGAGCCCCCGGAAAACGGTTCCGTTGCGCGCCCTTCTACGAAGCGTACCGGCGCATAAGGTCCTTCGCGATGAGCACCCTCTGAATCTCCGAGGTGCCTTCGCCGATCTCGCCCAGTTTCGCGTCACGGTACAGCCGCTCGACCGGGAACTCCTTCATGTACCCGTACCCGCCGAACACCTGCACCGCGAGGCTGGAGCTCTGCGTCGCCGATTCCGAGGCCCACACCTTCGCGACCGATGCGAGCACGGCCGATTCGGCGCTCCCGTTCTCCTTGGCCCACGCCGCCTGGTAGATGAGCAGGCGCGCCACGTCCGAAAGTATCATCATGTCGGCAAGCTTGAAGGAAACCTCCTGGTAGCGGTTGATGGGCTTGCCGAACGCCTTGCGCTCCTTCGAGTACGCGTTGGCGAGCTCGAGGCAGCGCGTCGCGATGCCCAGGCACACCGTCGCCATGCCGATACGCCCGTACTCGAGCGTCTGCATCGCCTGGATGAAGCCCTTCCCGACCTCGCCCAGGACGGCGCTTTCCGGGACCTCGCAGTCATTCAGGAATATCTCTCCCGTGGGCGAGCCGCGGAAGCCCATCTTTTCGAAGGGCTTGCCCGTGGAAAATCCCTTCGTGGTTTTATCAACTATGAAGCAGGTCACGCCCGCACCGGGTCCCTTGGCCCTGTCGGTGTAGGCGAAGATGAGGGCGGCGTCGGCGATGGGCGCGTTCGTGATGAAGGTCTTCACCCCGTTGAGGACGTATCGGTCCCCCTTCTTTTCCGCGCTCGTCTTGATGGCGGCCGCGTCGCTCCCGGCCTCCGGCTCCGTAAGGCCGAAGCACCCCACAAGGTCCCCCTTGACGAGGCCGGGTAAATACTTATCCTTGTGCGTATCGGTCCCGAAAAGCCGTATGGGTATGCCGAACAACCCGGCCGATGCCCCGCAGGAGAGGAACGTCGAGGCGCACGCCTTCGCGACCTCTTCCCCGGCGATCATCTGGCTTATGAGGTCCAGGTTTGTGCCGCCGAATTTTTCCTCGTGCATCATGCCGGGATACCCGATCCCCGCGAGCTTTTTTATGTTTGCTCTAATAAGCGTTTCGACATCGCCGTGCGCGGCAGTATCGAGTACCTGTGCGTTCGGTTCGATTTCCTTCGTACAGAATTTCGAGAAGGTTTCCTTTATCGCAATCTGTTCCGGCGTAAGATCGTAGTTCATGGTGTCGTTCTCCTGTCTGGATTGTGCGTTTCCCCGCAAGACGTATCGGCTAGAAGAAGCTCAGTATCCGCGAGATGATGAAGCGCTGCACCTCGGAGGTGCCCCCGCCGATCTGCGCGATCTTCGCGTCCCGGAGAAAGCGCTCCACCGGGTACTCGTGGATGAAGCCGTATCCGCCGAATATCTGCACCGCCTCGCTTGCCGCCTTCGTACCCCAGTCGCCCACGAGCGCCTTCGCGATGGAAGTATGCAGGTGGTTCAGGGGCTTGCCCGAGTCCTTGTCGTGGGCGACGCGGTAGACGGTCATGCGCGCGGCCTCCTTGACGATCTTCATGTCGGCGAGCTTGTGCTGGATCGCCTGGAAGGAGCCTATGGGCTTGTTGAACTGCACGCGCTCCTGCGAATAGCGCGCGCACTCCTCGATCGAGAATTGGAGCGTGCCTATAAACGGCGCGAGCAGCGCGCTCCGGTCCCAGGAGAGCGTTTCGTGCGTGTACTCGAATCCCTTGCCAACCTCACCCAGCAGGTTTTCCTCCGGGATCTCGCAGTTGTCCAGGAAGACCTCGGAGGTCGCGGACGCGCGCACGCCCATCTTGTGGAAGGGCTGACCCGTGGAAAATCCCGGGGTCCCGCGATCCACGATGAATGCCGTGATGCCCCCGTGCTTCAATTTTTTGTCGATCGTCGCGTAGACGACGCACACGTCGCATACCGGCGCGTTTGTGATGAAGGTCTTGGACCCGTTCAGTATCCAGCGGTCGCCCTTCTTTTCCGCGGTGGTCGACATGGACGCCGCGTCGCTTCCCGCACCCGGCTCCGTGAGCCCCATGCAGCCGATCCATTCGCCGCTCGCGAGCTTCGGGATGTACTTCTCGTTCTGCGCCTTCGTGGCGTGCTTGTAGATGGTGTCGGCGCACAGGTAGGTGTGCGCGCCCAGCGCGAGCAGGTGCCCCTGGTCGACGCCCGCGTGCCCCAGCGCCTCGGCCGAGAGGCAGCAGGTCACGACGTCGGCGCCGGAACCGCCCAGCTCCTCGGGAAAGGGAAGGCCCAGGAGCCCCATCGCCCCGAGCTTCTTCCACACCTCCATGGAAAATTCCGACTTGAGGTCGGCCTCCTCCACGAGCGGCACTATTTCTTTCTTGGCGTACCGATACACCGACTCCCTGAACATCATTTGCTCTTCAGTAAATCCGAACTCCATACGAACCTCCGTTTCGATCGGAAATATATTTCCTTTTACGCGTCACAACGTACGGGGCGGGCGCACGCCCGCCCCTGAGAGAGACGGCCCGGCGGCCCGTCTCTACCGTTTATGAATACCCATGATCGCACGCGCCTCGTCCGGCGTCGCGACGCCGCGTCCCAGGCACTCGGCCGCGTGCACCGCGACCTCGACTTGCTCCCAGCTTCCTTTCGCGAGCTCGCCGTCGGGCATACGGATGTTGTCCTCCAGTCCCACGCGCATGTGTCCGCCCAGGATCCCCGACTGCATGATCGCCGGAAACTGGTCCAGACCCACGCCGCATGTCGTGAAGTTCGCCTTTGCCGGAAGCGCGTTCATGAGCGCGACGAAGGTCTCGACCCTGAAGGCCTGCCCGCCCGCGACGCCCCACACGAAGTTGAAATTCATGGGATTGGTGAAAAAGCCCTGCTTCGCGATCAGCATCGTGTTATCCAGCCCGCCCATGTCGTAGACCTCGATCTCGGGCTTCACGCCGTTCTCCTCCATAGCCTTCCCGAAGTCCTGCAGCATCGTGAAGGTGTTCTCGAACACGAAGTCGATGAAGATCTTGCCGCTCTTGCGGTCTAGGAGGCTGAAGTTCATCGTGTTGGTATTGAGCGATGCCATCTCGGGCTTCACCGCGACGATCTGGGAGATGCGCTGTTCGGCGGTCTTGCCCATGCCCACAGCCGAGCTCAGGTTCACGATGAGCTCGGGACAGCGCTGTTTGATGGCGTCGTGCGTCGTACGGATGCGCTCGTGATCGTGCGTGGGCATGCCGTTGTCCTCGCGCGCATGTACGTGGACCATGGCCGCGCCGGCCTTCCAGCACTTGTACGCGTCTTCCGCGAATTCCGACGGGGTGTAGGGCACCGCCGGGGTCTGATTCTTCATGGTTGCCGCGCCCGCGAGCGCCGCGCAGATTATCACCGGTTTCGACATGTCGGGTTTTCCTCCCCTTCTCTTATCCTCGATCCCGGATTCGGGTTCGGGTACGTAAGGCTTGCGCGCGGCTTTGGGCCGCCAGCCGGTTTTCGCCCTTTCCGCCTCGGGCTTGAAGTGGTCGATGTCCAGGATCGTCGTCGTCGTCTTTTCGGCGAAGACGGCTTCCACGCGCATGCCCTTCTTCACGTCCTCGGGCTTAAGCCCGTCCAGTATGTGCGCCATGGGTGTATCGGCCCCATCGAGCTTTATCATCGCGATCACATACGGGGGCTTGCGTGCGAGATGCCGGTCCTCGTAGCGCACGACCGTGAAGTTCACGACCGTACCGGAGCTTCCTACGTCCACCCAGTTGTTGCGGATGTCCGTAAAGTCCTTCTGGCAGACCTGCCGCGGGGGCAGATACACCTTTCCGCACGTGGGGCACTTCGTTCCCATAATCTTCTTCTGGTCCCGGATGGTGGTGAGAAACTTGCTTCCCACCCTCCCGGCGAAGTAGGTGTAGGGGAGCGCGAGTTTCCCTTGAACGGCGAAACTGTCCTTGTCGGTGTTTTTCGTGCTCATCTGTCCCTCCTCACTCATCTATCTCGAAATACTTGATGTCGAAAATGCTGCCGACCCGGTGCTCGTTCCACACGGGCCTGACCCTGGTGCCGGATTTTTCGTTGCGCCCGCCCTGGATGCGGTCGATCTGATCGCTCCGGATCAGATGCATGAAGAGATCGTTCCCCCTGCAGCCGTCCAGGCGCACCATGATCATACCGTACGGCGTTTCCCTCGATTCGCCGGTGAGCGGGTCGGGGCTCGAATAGTACACGTACTCCATGTAGCGCACCTGGCCCTTGGGGCCCACCTCGACCCATTCCTCCGCGCGCACGCGGCACTCCGCGCACACCTCGCGCGCCGGAAAATGCATGCGACCGCACTTGGGGCAGCGATTGGTGATGATCTTCTTCTCCTTGAGCGCGTTCAGGAACTTTCCCATGACAGGACCGGTTACGAACGTCTGGTTGACCGATATTGTTTTCTTGAGCATCAGGAGCTCCTGCTCGGGCTCGCCGGTCGCCATCGGGTCCGCGTATTTCTCGAAATACTGGCCCCACTTGAGCGCGATGTTGATATCGCCGATCGCCGCGCCGCGCCCGGCCGCAAGCAGGCTGTTGGCGTCGATCTTTCCCAGTATCATGTCGACGTAATCCTTCGCCTCGCCGAACTCGAGCGTGACCGAGGTCTTCCCCTGGAGGCCGGTCACCAGCGTGCATTTCCGGTCCTTGATGAACACCGTCCACTTTCCGCCGTCCGTGCCGCCAAGGTCGAAGCCATAGACGTAGTCTACTCCCGCCGCCGCATCCGGCTTGAAGCGCGCCACCACGGTGCCGAACATGTCCGCGAGGTAATCCTTCACCGACATCTCCTTCTTGGGGGGAGTGTACTTTCGAAACAGCTTGCCCGTTTTACCGAACGCGCCCAGGTCCCCCTCCACCTTGATCTTGCCGCCGGTGAATGCGCTCGCCGCGTCCACCTTGCCTATGTTCACGCCCACGAAGCTCTCCGCGTCCGAGACCATGGACGAGACGCATCCCGAGAGATCATTCGCCTTCTCGAGCCTCATCGCCCCGTCCTTCACCGTGAGCTTCCACTTTCCCGCGCCGCCTATGTCGTAGCCGAACACGGCGTCCACGCCCTTCGCGCCTTCGGGCCGGAAACGCTCCTGCATCGTATCGAAAATATTATCTACCGTTACTCCCCAGTATTCCGCCATCTTACGCCTCCTGCCAGTTGAGTTCCTTCTCGAGCATCATGAGCACGGTCCACATCGTGCCCCCGAACCCGGACGCGAGCGCGTGCTTCACGGGCTTCGGTATCTGGTGCGCCCCCGCGTCGCCGCGTACCTGGAGGGCCGCCTCGGCCATCCTTAAAAGCGCCGTCGCGCCGATCGGATTCGATGCGATCACTCCTCCCGAGGGATTGACCGGCATTTTCCCGCCGATCATGATCTCGTGGTCCTCGACGAGCTTCACGGCCTCGTCGCCCTTGAGAAGCATGAAGTCGCGGAACCAGTCGACGCCCCACCACGATGCCGGGTCGTACATCTCGAACACGTCGAAATACTCGAGCGGCTTCGTGATCCCGTTGCGCGTGTACAGGTTCTCGGCGGCAAAGCGCTGTGTCTGGGCCGCCGGATATTTATCGTCGTAGCCGAAGATGTTAAAAACCTCTTCGCGGTGTACGGTAATATGGTCGCGCACCCATACAGGCTTCTTCGAAAGCTCCTTCGCCCTCTTTTCGCATGCGAAGATCACCGCGCAAGCGCCGTCCGACTGCGAGCACATCTCGATGAGCTTGAGGTCACCTACCAGCTTGGGCGAGTTCTTGATGAGGTCATCCGCCTGCGCGAAATCGAGGCCGAACGAGCGGTGCGCGTTCGGGTTGAGGCCCGCGTGCTTGTCCATGATGATGCGGTAGGTCATGGACACCTTCTTCGCGCGCTCCTCGCCGAACTCATAGATGAGGTCGTACGCCTTCGAGCCCGTGAGGGCGCCCGTCTGAAGGTTCCGAAACCACAAAGGGTCCGCCATATTCGTGATGCCGCCGGTGGTGTGGCCCTCCTGCAGCTTCTCGAAGCCGATCGCCATAACGATGTCGTACATGCCGCTTGCGACCAGGTTGTCCGACGCGCACGCGAGGGTGATGCCCACCGTGCCTCCGGTCGTTAAGCGAAACGTATCCTTGCCCCCGGCGCCGGTCCCCAGCGTGTGCCAGAGATCGGGCTGGTGTATCATCTCGAAGAGCTCCATGTTGCCGTGCACGATGCAATCGACGTCCTTCATCGTGAGACCGGCGTCCTTGAGCGCCGCGGCTATCGCTTCGTGTATCATCTCGGGCTGGTTGACATCCTCGCGGTGGCTGGAATGCCTGGTCTGCCCTATGCCTATTATCCCGACGTTTCTGTTCTTCTTTCCGTGTGCCATGTTCCGTCCTCCCTAGCTCTCCATGATGAGCACCGCCTGGTGCTGGCCGGCGCCGCCGTATGCAGCCTGTGCGAGCGCGCGCTTCACGCCCTTCACCTGGCGCTCACCCGCTTCGCCGCGCAGTTGCAGGAAACACTCGATCGCCCTCGCGGCCCCTCCCAGGAGCAGCGGGTTCCCGTTCAGGTGCCCTCCCGAAAGGTTGACGTTGAATTTGTCCGGTCCCCCTTCGTCAATCCACGCGCCGCCCTTTCCATCGCCGGCGATTCCCACACCCTCCGCCCACAGCGGAAGCTGGTAGGCCGCATGGTCCGAGAGCTCAAAAAGCTGGATGTCCTTTTTCGGATCTTTCACGCCGGCCTTCGCATATGCGCGCGCGGCGGCATTTTTAAGCGGGAAGTTCGACGCAAGATCGCGGTCGCCCATGAAATACTCGTCCATGCAGGACCCGAAGCCCGTCATCCACACGGGATTCTTGGTAAATTCCTTCGCGCGTTCCTCACTCGCGATGAGCATCCCGTATGCCCAGTCGGTGACCGGGTAATAATGCAGGGCGCGCAGGGGATCGCAGATCATGGGCGATGACATCACCGCCTTCTCGTCCACGGACTCGTTTGCGCGGGCGTAGGGATTCTTCTTCGCGTTCTTCCGCGCGCGCACCACGATCTTCGCGAGCTGCGCCTCGGTGATCCCGGCCTTGTCCATGTATTCCCCCGCCTGCAGCGCGTCCGCGTTCTGGAAGTCCATTCCCAGCGGCCTGCAGTAGAACGGATCATAGGCGAGATTCGTGCACATGCGGCGGCTTTCGGACTGGGACTCCTTGCAGTGTCCCATGAAGAGGATTACGTCGTCGTGCCCGGACAGGATGCACGCCATCGCGTAGCCCAGGCCGTTGATGCTTTCCTGCGCCATCTTTTCCTCGCCGCGGAAATGGGCGCCCACCACGTCCGTCACGCCGTTGTCCGATATCGTGCGCGCGTCGAACACGTCGTCGGAGCAGGTGATGATGTTGCGGATGCCCTTGTCCATGTCGAAGGTCACCTTCGTCTGCTCCATGATTGACTCGAAGCATTCCAGCAGCATGTTCTGAAAACGCATCTGCGGGTACTCCGGCTGATTCTTGATCTGCGCCACGGCGCAGATCGCCGCCCTTTTACCCATTACCGTTCCTCCTGCCTTGATTTAATTTCCAAAACCCGAGATCCCTTCGATAGACGATTTCGGCCCATACCGGTGTGCCGTTGTGCGCACTGCATTTTTTGCCCGGCCATAAGCCGCCTCTCCCGCAGGAGCGGCTGGTCAGGCCTTAAGCTTCGCGACCAGCTCGGGGACGATCCGGTACAGGTCCCCGATGATGAAATAGTCCGCCATCTTCGCGCTGGGCGCGTTCTCGTCCGTGTTGATCGACACGATCGTCCCGGCGTCGCGTATTCCCGCCGCGAACTGGACCTGGGCCGATACGCCCACCAGGAACGCGAGGTTCGGCGCGCATTTTTTTCCGGAAAGCCCTATGATCCTGTCCTCCGGCATCCATTTGCGGTCGGTCGCGAGCGGCTTCGAGCAGCCGGTCGCCGCCCCCAGCGCGTGGGCAAGCGACTGGACGAGGGACAGGTCTTCCCGGTTCTTGAGCCCCATCCCCACGGCGACCAGCGTATCGGCCCCCTCTATGTCTGCGCCGTCTTTTTCCTTCGCGCGCGTCTCCACGAGGGTTACCTTCGACGGGCCGGGTTGCGTCTCGAGATCGATAATCTCGCCGCCCGGCGCTTCGGCCGCGGCAGCGTACGCACGGGGTACGAGCGCGATCACCTTGGCGGGACCGGGAATCTCCTGCTCGGCGATCGTGGCGCCGCCCAGGCTCATGCGCTCGCACACGATCGCACCGTCCGCGCCGCGCATCGTACGCACGTCGGTGAGGCATCCCGCGCCCATCGCCTGCGCGAGCATGCCCGCGAGCGGCTTTCCCCTGCGGTCCGAGGCAAGCATCACGATGGACGCCCCCGCCGCGCGTGCGGCCTGCCCGACTACTCGCGCGATCCCCGCGTGGTCCGCGAATATTAATTTCTCGTCGCGCACCCGGTACACACGCGAACCGCGCGCGCACAGCGCCGTGGCGAGGTCTTCATCGTTTATCGCGACCGACGAGGCCGCGTCCCCGGTCAGCGCGCGCGCCGACTCCAGGAGCTCGAGCGCCCTCTCGGGTGAATCACTGTAACAGAGTATCGATTTCATTCAGTCCCTCCCCAGCACGCCGCCGGCCCTGAGCACGCCCAGCAGCTCTTCGGCGGTTTTCACCTGTACCTGCTTCCGGTCGCTCACGGGCGCGAGGTTGCTGCGCGTCGCGACGAGCGCGGGCACGAGAAGCTTCACGCCCAGTTCATCCGGCGTGAACGTCGTTTTCGGTTTCTTCCCGGCCTTCAGGATTTCCATCACGGACGGGATGCGCGGCTCGTTGATCCCGGACATCACCGTCACCACCGCGGGAAGCTCAAGCTCTACGACCTCGAAGCTGTCTTCCAGCGAACAGGTGACGCGCACGCTCGATCCGTCCAGCTCGATCCCCGTCGCGTACGCCGCGAGGGGCATGCCCAGAATCTGCGCGACCCGCGGCCCCACCTGGCCGGAATAATTGTCGCCGCTCCCCTCGCCAAAGAGAACAAGTCCCACGTCCCCGATCTTTTTCACGAGCGAGGCGATCAGCTCCGCGCTCGACGCGCTCTCGATTCCCGAGAGCCGGTCGTCCTGAGCGAGGTACGCCTCGTCGGCCCCCATGGCGAGACCTTCCGTCACGGTGTCCTCAAACGTGTGCGGGCCCGCCGATACGATCACGAGTTTTCCGCCCGCCGCCTCTTTGAGCGCGCGTCCCGCCTCGAGCGCGTTTTTTTCAAGGGGCCCCAGCGTCAGGGGGGCGCCCTCAAAGACGGGCTTCCTGTCGCGGATGCGCACTTGCGCGGGCTCCGGTATCTCCTTCATCGCCACTGCTATGTTCACGGCATGAACCCTCCGTTCGATTTTTCAGGCGCGCACCGTTCCATGGCGCATAACGCTATTTTTTCACCCGAACCGGTACTGCACCCCGGCACCCCCCTCCGGGTACGCCCATTCGAGCGCGTCCCCGTCGCACGCGATGAGGCAGCTGCCGCATTCGAGGCATCCGTCCAGGCTCAAACCTACGGAGCCGTCGGCGTTCTCCCGGTAGAGTTCGGCCGGACAGATCGCAACGGCCTTTTTCAGCACGGGGCTGTTTTCCATACCCGCGCGAATGCGTATGTGCGGTTCGCGCGCCTCTTTGAAGACGTTGCGCCCCAGCTTTTCCTTCATGCCCGTTTCGCCGCTCATACCTTTCTCACCCCCGCGAGGTCGCGCGCCATCGCGAACATTTCCTTTACCGTGAAGTGGCGACGCGCCGTTTTGTACAGCCGCTCCTTCACGCCCGCGGGCACCTCGTACAGATCGCGGAGAAGCCCGCCAGCCAATTGCGGATAACGGGAAAAAAACCGGGGATTATCGAGTACGCGGGGAGCGTTTTTGAACGCCGTGAAATCCTTCATCACGAAGCTTTCGGCAAGCATACGCGGGTAGCGCGCGAGCGCCGATACGCCAAAGTCCTCGGTCTTTTTCGCTTCGATCACTGTCCGGGCCGCGTAATAGCCGGAAGCCAGGGCGTACTCCATGCCGCGCACCGTGATCCCCAGGTTCATCGCGAGCCCCGCCGCGTCCCCCGCCACGAGGATGCCGTCGCCGAACAGGCGCGGCATCCCGGCGAGCCCGCCCTCGGGGATCACGTGCGAGGAATACTCCACCGTTTCCCCGCCGCGCAGGAGCCGCGCGACCTCGGGACGCTTCTTGAATGCGTCCAGGAGCGCCGCCGCGCCGCACGCGGGTTCGCTCCCGGTCATCGCGTCGATTCCCGCGACCACGCCTATGCTCAGGCTCTCTTTGTTCGTATAAATGAATCCCCCGCCCAACCGCCCGGCCGTGGGGTCCCCCAGGTAGAGGCGCGCCGTTCCCTGGTCCCCCTCGAGATTAAACCGGTCCTCGATCACGCCCCGGTCCATCTCGATCACTTCCTTGTAGCCGGTCGCGAAATGTTTAGGCGCGTGCGCTCCGGCAAGGCCCGCACCCTGCGCGATGCGGGAAAGGGCCCCGTCGCAGGCGATCACGACGGCGCTTCTCAATTCGTCCCCACCGGCGCGGATACCCGCGACACGGCCGTTCTCCATGATGAGCCCGTCGACCCTTGTCTTGCATACGATTGCGGCGCCGTGCCCCTGCGCTTCCTTCGCGAGCCAGCGATCCAGTTTCGCGCGAAGCACGCTGAAGGACTGCGGCTTCTCATCCAGCTCCGCACCCTCGTAGCGCACCGTGACCGCGCGCGCGCGGTCCATGAGGCAGAATTCCTCGTGCGCGATGTGCCGCTCGAACGGCGCCTTCTCCCATAAATCCGGGAAAAGCTCCCGCACGGGGTTCAGATAGAGCCTCCCCCCGCTTACGTTTTTCGCCCCTGGATAATCGCCCCGTTCCAGGACCAGCACATCGAGCCCCTCCTTCGCGAGCGCGTATGCGGCGGAAAGCCCCGAGAGCCCCGCGCCGACTATAATTGCGTCGAACGATTCCATTGGTTACCCGTGCCCCCGATTGCCCCGAACGCTCATTTCCCCAGTATTACGCCCGCCGCGAGTATCTTCAGCAGCGGCGCCGTACCCTCGACCTGGGGACCGAAAATCACGTCGCTCCAGAGGCGCGATATGCGATATTCCCGCTGCAAGCCGTACGAGCCGTGGATACCCATGGCGAGCTTGCACACCTCGATCCCGGTCTCGGCGACGAATACCTTGGCGAGGGCCGCCTCTTTCACGAGCTCCATGGGATCTTTCAGGTGGTCCGCCGCGTGCCCCAGGTAGTAGGCGTACAGCCGCGAGGCCTGCATCTTCATGGTCATCTCGGAAACCGCGATCTTCACGTGCTCGAACTTCTCGGCAATGGATACGCCCCGGTGCGTCTTTTCCTTTGCGTACCTCACGCCCTCCTCGTACGCCGCGGCGGCGACGCCCAGGAAGAGCGCCACCAGGCCCAGCTTCCCGTAGACCATGGCGATCTTGAGCACCCACAGCCCGTCGCCCACGGATCCGAGCATGTTTTCCCTGTGCACACGCACGTTGTTGAAGTACACGTCGTACAGCTCGCCGCCGTGCGCCGCGATCTTGTCCCACGGTTTCGAGACCGAGTAGCCCTCGCAGAACTTGTCCAGGATGAACGCGGTCGCCTTCCCGCTCTCTTCCTCCTTCGCGATCACCACCATGGTCCCCTCGAAGCCGGCATTGGTGATGAAGCGCTTCGTCCCGTTGATTACGTAATGATCGCCGTCCTTCACCGCCATCGTGGTGAGCTGCTTGGGGTCAGAGCCCGTGCCCGGCTCGGTGAACGCGAAGGAGTATATCTTCTTTCCCGTCACACCGTCGCGCATGTACTTCGCCTTCTGCTCCGGCGTGCCAAAGGCCTGGATCACCGCGAGCGGGACGGAATTGACCGAAATGGTCGCGCCCACCCCCGGAGCCGCCTTCGAGAGCTCCTCGAGCGCGAGCATGTAGCACAGGTGCCCCGCCCCGCTCCCGCCGAACTCCTCCGGAAACTGGATGCCGAACATGCCCAGCTCCGCAAGCCCCTCCATCACCTCTTTCGGTATCTTGTTCTCCCGGTCGATCTGGTCCGCTACCGGCGCGATAACCTGTTCGCCGAACTCGCGCGCGGCCTTCTGGATGAGCTGTTCTTCCTTGCTGAAAAATAGGTCCATCGTTCTTCTCCCGAATTCAGTTCTACGTTAAATGGTCTTCGACCGGGTTCCCGTGACGAGCCTCGTAATGAGCTCCAGCAGCATCTGTTCCGTCCCCGCGCCTATCTGTCCCAGTTTCGCGTCGCGCAGCGAGCGCTCGACCTTGTACTCGGTCATGAGTCCGTAACCGCCGTGGATCTGGATCGCCTCCAGGGCGCTCCTCACGCTCGCCTGCCCCGTGAACACCTTGTACTCCGTGGCCTCCAGGGGCGCGGGCGTCCCCGAGTCTTTCTTCGAGGCTGCCCGGTACATCATGAGCTTGGAGATGTCGTAGTCGATCTGCATCTGCGCGATGCGGTCGCGTATCTGCGCGTAGAGGAGGATGGGGTTGCCGAACTGCTGGCGCTCCCCGGCGTATTTCACCGAGAGCGCGATGTTGTACCCTATGTTCCCCGTCCAGATCGCCGTGAGGCAGGTGCGTTCGTATTCCAGCGTCTTCACGCCGACCTGCATGAACCCGTCTCCCTCGTTCAGGAGGCGGTTCTCCACGGGGACAAGCGTATCGGCGAAGCCCACCTCGCAGGTCTCGGACCCGCGATTGCCGATCTTGTCAAAGGGCGCGCTCACGGTGATGCCGGGGGATTTCATGTCCACGATGAAGGCGCTCACCCCCGCGGCCCTTTTGCTCTTGTCGGTCGTCGCGATCACGATGCCCACGTCCGCGACGCTCGCGTTGGTGATGAAGGTCTTCGTCCCGTTCAGCACATAGTGGTCGCCGCGCCTCTCTGCCTTGAGCTCCACGCCCGCCGCGTTGGAGCCCACACCGGGCTCGGTGAGGCAGAAGCAGCTCATCCATTCGCCGCTCGCGATGCGGGGCAGGTATTTTTTCTTTTGCGCCTCGCTGCCGCACAGGACTATGGGTATGGTGCCGATAGACAGGTGCGTGCCCCATGCCAGGCAACTCCCGATATCGCCCCCCGCCTGGGTCGCCGCCTGGATCATGATGCAGGTATCGAGCAGTCCCAGCCCCGTGCCGCCGTACTCGGCGGGGACCATGAGGCCGCACCAGCCAAGCTCCCGCATCCGCGCCCAGAGCCACGCGGGAAACCGGTGCGAGGCGTCTATCTCAAGGGTCCTGGGCTCCCATTCCTTTTTCGCGAATGCGAACACCGTGTCGTGCAGCCGCTGCTGTTCCTCGCTCAGCTCGAAATCCATGGTTCCCTCCCGGTTTTCTGTTGCAGATTATTCCGTCTAACGGCTGTGCGCCTCCGCCCTGCTCTCCATTTCGGTCACGGCGAGGTAGCCGTCGTGGATCGCGTCCATGATCTGGCCTATCTTTTTCCCGTCGCCCACCACGGCGTGCGGGATTCCCGCCTTCGCGACCGCGTCCGCAAGCTTTTTCACCGGCCGCGAGCCCGCCGCATTGACGACGGCGTCGAACTCGAGGCTCTGGAGGACGCCCTCCCGCTCGAACTCCACCGTGCCGTCGGACACCGAGATGACCTTCGCCCCGGTGACGAGTTTCACGCCGTATTTTCTCAGATTCTCCATGAGTATCCAGATGGACGACTTACCGACGCCCTTTCCCGCCCTGGGGAGCATTTCGAAGATCGTGACCTCCTTGGTTCCCCTGAAGACCAGCTCCTTGAGCCGCGCGGCGTCCGCGGCCTCGTAACGGAAGAGGAATCCCAGCCCCTCGTCGGTAATCGTTCCCTTCACCGCCAGGAAAAGCGCGGTCTCCATACCCACGGCTCCCCCGCCTATCACGGCGACCCTGCGCCCGATCTTAGGATCGTTCTTCAACACGTCCCACGCGGTGAGTACCGGCGGGGCCTGTATCCCTTCGATGGGGGGCATGAGCGGCTCGGCACCCTCCGCGATGATCACGTAATCCGGTTTTCTTTCCTTTATAAGGTCGATACCGACCTCGGCGCCAAGGTTCACTTCCACGCCGTGTTTCCCGAGCATCGTATCATAGTACTTCACGAGCTCCCATATCTCGCGCTTGTGCGGAGGCATCCCCGCGATCCAGAGCTGTCCCCCGGTGCGCCCGGCCCTGTCGAAGAGCTCCACCCGGTGACCGGCCTCGGCGGCCCTCATGGCCGCCTCGAGCCCGCCCGGTCCCGCCCCGACCACCATCACGCGACGGGGAGTCTTCGTCTTCACGATGCGCCTCTCCCCCTCGAAGCTCGTGCGCGCGTTGACGAGGCATCGCACGTGACGCACCTCGAAGAGCTCGTCCATGCAGCCCTGCAGGCAGGAGATGCACGGGATGATCTCCCTCACGCGACCCGACTGCGCCTTCTCCGGCCAGTACGGGTCCGCGAGGAGCACGCGGCCCAGGTTGACCATGTGCGCCATGTCGTCCCGGAGGATTCTTTCGGCCGTGTCCGGGTCGGTGATGCGGTTGGACGCCATCACGGGGATGGAAACCGCGTCCTTGATGGTGCGCGCGAGGTAGGCGAACCCGCCGCGCGGAAGCTCCATTGCCATCTGCGGCACCCGGGCTTCATGCCAGCCCCCGGTGACGTTAAGGGCGTCTATCCCGGCCTCCTCGTACATGCGCGCGAACGCCGGCGTCTCGCGATCCGTGTTGCTGCCGGGGACAAAGTCGTTGCCCGCCATGCGCACCGTTATGGGGTAGCCCGTTCCCAGCCGCGCGCGCATCGATGCGATCATTTCGCGCACGAAGCGCGTGCGGTTCTCGAAACTCCCGCCGTACTCGTCCTTCCTCAAGTTCGTGAGGGGCGAGAGAAACTGCGTCACCAGGTAGCCCGCCGAGCCGATTATCTCCACGCCGTCGAACCCGGCCTCCCGGGCCCTCTCCGCGGTGCGTACGAAGGCCTCCTGGACACGGTGTATCTCGTCGATGGTCAATTCACGCGGGGTCGCCTTCGTGTACGACGAATACACCGCCGACGGCGCCACCGCCTTCTCTCCCCCGATCTGGATGGGTCTCACGTAGCGTCCGCCGTGATAGAGCTGGAGCCATGCCCGCGCGCCGGCCTTCCTGACGGAGGTCGCCAGTTCCGTGAACGCGGGAATCGCATCGTCGCTGTCCAGGCCGGGAGACGCGATCCCCACCGCCATCTCTCCCACGCCCACTGGACCCACGGTAACGATACCCGTTCCCCCGCGCGCCCTTTCCGTGTAGAAATGCAGGTGTCGCTCATTCAGCTTTCCGTCCAGTGAAAACAGCAGCCCGAGGGCGGGAAATACGATTCTATTCTTGATTTCGAGGCTGTTAATCTTGATGGGGCTGAAAAGGTTGTCGTACATGGTCGTACCCCGTAATCGTGGTTATAGATAGTAGAACATCAGAGTATCGAACGCGATGAAAAACTGGTCATTCTCGGTCTTTGGTTGACCGTTACCGGACAATTCATTAACCTTATTTACTTATGTAAACATTGTTTACTAGTCTAATTTTTTGTCAATGCTTTTTCAAATTAGTTGGACGGTAATCCAATTATTTCTTGACAGGAGCATGTTAGTAAACATTATTTACTTAGATATACATAATTCACAATTATAAACGATAAATCAATCAAACCGGGGGCGATATGTATCAATTGGATAAGCCGGACAATCTTGTCGAGATGCTGGAGGAGAGCGTTGCGAGGTTTGGAGAACGGGAATGGTTCGGCGCGAAGGACGCGGGCGGAGAATACCGGTGGCACACCTACCGGCAGGTGGGTGACCGGATCGACAACCTCCGGGGGGGCTTCGCGAGGCTGGGGATCGGGAAGGGGGACACGATAGGCATCATCTCCAACAATTCCATCGAATGGGCGGTCGCCTGTTACGCTACCTACGGCCTCGCCGCGCGCTACGTGACCATGTACGAGGCAGAGCTTGTCGCCACCTGGGAATACATCATACGCGACAGCAACACGAAGCTCCTGCTGGTATCGAAGCGCGAGATCTATGAAAAGGTAAAGCACCTGCTCCGGGACGGGGGCGATCTTAAGCACATCGTCGTCATCGAAGGGGAAGGCATGGATTCAATGACGGAGCTTGAAAAAACGGGGAGCATGCACACCTTCCCCGCCGTGCGGCCAGGCGCCCAGGATATCGCGGGCCTCATCTATACGTCGGGCACTACGGGCGATCCCAAGGGCGTGCTCCTCTCGCACGGCAATATCACCAGCAACATCCACGCGATCCTCAAGCATTTCCACATGCTCGACGAGCGGACCCGCACGCTTTCCTTCCTGCCCTGGGCGCATTCCTACGGACAGGTCTGCGAGCTCCACACCGTGATGCGCATCGGCGGCTCCTGTGGGCTCGCCGAAAGTCCGGCAACGATCGTGAACGACCTGGCGAAGGTGCGTCCCTCGCTGCTCGTATCGGTCCCCCGGGTATTCTATAGGGTATACGACGCAATTCACGCGCGGATGAACGAACAGGGGGGACTGCCGCTGGCCTTGTTCCGGATGGGGGTCAACAGCGGGAAGAAACGCAGGGAGCTCGCGCGCGCCGGCAAATCGAGTGTCGCGACGAATTTGAAATTCAGGATAGCCGACAGGCTCGTCTTTTCCAAGATAAGGGATAAGTTCGGGGGCCGATTAACCATTGCCCTTACCGGGAGCGCGGCGATCAACCCCGCCATCGCGGAATTCTTCAACGATGCCGGGGTGCCCCTCTACGAGGCGCTGGGCATGACCGAGGCCTCGCCGGGCATCTCCACCAACACGCCCGATTATAACCGCATAGGAAGCTGCGGGAAGGCATTCGACAAGGTGAGGCTCGTGATCGACACCTCGGTGACCGACGGCGACGGGCGCGAGGGCGAGCTCATCGTGTACGGTCCCAACGTGATGCAGGGATACCACAACAAGCCCCAGGCCACCAGGGAGGTCATGACCGACGACGGGGGGCTTCGCACCGGGGACATGGCCTTCATCGACGACGACGGCTTCCTTTACATTACCGGCAGGATCAAGGAATCCTTCAAGCTGGAAAACGGTAAGTACGTGTTCTCCGCCTCTATGGAAGCCGAGATCGTGCTCAGCAGGTACATCGAATACGCTATGATCTGCGGGCTCAACAGGCCCCATACCATGTGCCTGGTGCTCCCCGACTTCGAGGCGCTCAAGGGATTCGCCGCGGCCCGCAACCTCGCCGCCGACCCCGCCCTTCTCGCCCAAAGCGCCGAGGTGAAAACTCTTTTGATCAACGAGATACGCACCCAGCTCGAGAAACGGTTCGGATCGTACGAAATTCCCAGAGATATCCTCGTGCTGAACGAGGGCTTCTCGGTCGAGAACGGCCTGCTTACGCAATCGTTCAAGCTGAAAAGGAAGAAGGTGCTGGAAAAGTACGCCGCCGATATCGAGGGGCTCTATGCTCGTTGATCGGTTTTGCCCGGAAATACGCGCGTGCGTCCGGTCCGGACGCACGGCGAATTTACCCGGAATGAGTACGAGTATTTTCTTGACACGGAGGCGCGCCCGGCGAGACTCTTGCAATTCGGCGCGCGTTCGGTATTATTCGAACGGGGCCGCGCTGAAAATTACGATTAAGACAGGTACCCCCGGGACTTCCCCGGGGAAACGGAGCCGGACGCGATGAATCCACGAAAATCCTTCTCGCATCTGAAAGAGCAGGAGCGGCAGGCCCGCAGGGAGATCATCGTCTCCGCGGCCGAGCGCGTGTTCGCCTCCAAGCCCTTCCATGAGGTTCACATCCGCGACATCGCCCACGAGGCGTCCATCTCCCCGGCGCTCATCTACCGCTACTTCCCCGACCAGCAGGCGCTCTTCGTGGAGGCCTTTCTCCAGAACGCCGCGCGGATCATCGAGGTGCTGGACGCCCTGGAGCTCGACCGGTACGAGGGCGTCGCGAGCCTGGACCGCCTGGTGGAGGGTTTTATAAATTTTCTCACGGGCAACGACCTGTATTTCAAGATGCTGGTCAATTTCATGCTCGAGGGCAGCCTTAAACCGGAGCTCCTTGAGCGCATAAAGACGACGGAGCGCCAGATATTCGACCGGTTCGACATCGTGTTTAAAAAGGTGAAGCCGGAGGGCAACGTCCGTGTCTTTTCACACGCGCTCTTCGCCGCCCTGAGCGGCATCCTCATCACCTTCAGGAACTACCCCGACAAGAGCCCCGAGGAGCTGAAAAGCTACATGAGGTTCCTGGGACGCGTTATACGCGATATGGTTTCCTCCGGGGTCGAGATCATCGACCTGGGCAGGCTCCAGCAGTAGGGTATACAGCCGTTGTAAAATAATGCCCGTACCCAGGGCGCCCTTCATGTGAATAATTCCCCCCGCCATAGGACAAACACCTATGCCTATCCGTACGTTTTACCGTAAAAAATTTCCATTCCCGTCCCACGGCCGTATCGGACACGGACGGATTGCGGAAAATACCGCCAATCAATAGCTTTCCATCGTAGAGCAAAGACTAACTCAAGGAGCGAGACGATGAAAGCCGACAAGAACGAACGCTGCTCAGTATGCGGAAAAACGGATGCAAAAACCGAATGCGACCATTGCGGTGCGCCCTTATGCAGGGATTGTTGCAAGCTCGAGATATGGGGCTCCGGCGCCGAAGACCTGAGCGCCCGGTATTTCTGCCCGGCATGCAAGGAAGACCCGGCGGTCAATCCGTGGGGGGCCCACTACAACGTTCCCGACACCGAAGACGGCCGGAAACCCGTTGCCCGAAAGGCGAAAAGCGTCATCGTGCGTACCGCCGGGGCGAAGCATATTTCCGACAAGAAGGAAAATAAACGGCAGGCCGGCTAGGCGTACAAGGAGTTGATATAATGGACGGGATCAGGAAGGTTGCGGTCATCGGTACCGGCGTGATCGGGGCGGCGTGGGGCTCCCTCTTCGCCCAGAAGGGGTACGAGGTGACAGCGTATTCGAGACGGCCCGAGACCAGGGACAAGGGATATCGGCAGATATGTTCCAATCTCGATTTTTTCGTGGGAAAGGGCGTAATGACCGTGGAGGATCGCGACCGGGCCATGAAGCGCGTCAGGTTCGTTCCCGAAATCGCGGAGGCGGTCCATGACGCGGACTTCATCGAGGAGTGCACCGGTGAAACCTATGCCATAAAGAAACCCATCTTCGAGGAGATGGACCGCTGTGCGCCGCCGGCAACGATTATCGGTAGCAGCTCCTCGGGCCTCTCCATGACCGAGATACAGAAGGCCGTCGCGCACAAGGACCGGTGCGTCATCACCCATCCGTGGAACCCGCCCCATCTCATTCCCCTTATCGAGATCGTGCCCGGCAAGGATACCTCGAAGGCGACTGTCGATACATCGATCGCGTTCATGGAGCACCTGGGGAAAATCCCGGTCCTGGTCAAGAAGGAGGTTCCCGGGTTTATCGGCAACCGCCTGGCCGTCGCCCTCTGGCGGGAGGCGATCGATCTCGTGGAAAACGGCGTGGCCAGCGTCGAGGACGTGGACAAGGCACTGTACGCGGGTCCCGGGATCCGGTATGCCCTCATGGGCTCGCACATGATCTACCACCTCGGGGGCGGCGAGGACGGGGGCGTGGGTCACTTCATCGACGGTATCGGCAATACGACCTTCAAGGCCATCTGGGAGGAGTTGACCACCTGGAACTACATCACCGAGCCCATGAAGGAAAAACTCATCGACGGGATCAAGGACGAGATGAAGGGCCGCAGCTTCAAGGATTTCGTGCAGTGGCGCGACGACAAGCTTTTCGAGCTTATAAAACTCATCTATGGAGAATAGCGCGATGTCCGGCAAGATCATGAGCGTCGAAGACGCACTCGCACTGATCAGGGACGGCGATACGGTGGCCATAGGCGGATTCGTCGGCAATGCCCATCCCGAAGAGCTGACCTCCTCGCTGGAGAGAATGTTTTTAGAAAAAGGGCGGCCGAGAAATCTCACCATAGTCGGGGCCGCCGGGCAGGGAGACGGAAAAGAGAAGGGACTCAACCACCTGGCACACGAGGGCCTGATAAAGCGGGTCATCGAGGGATACTGGAACCTCGCCCCCAAGCTCGGCCGTATGGCATTGGAAAACAAGATCGAGGCGTACAACTTTCCCCAGGGCGCCATATCGTGCCTGTTCCGGGAAATCGCGGGGGGGCGCCTGGGGTTCATCACGCATACCGGTCTCAAGACGTTCGTCGATCCGCGCCTGGACGGCGGGAAGGTGAACGCCCGCACGACCGAGGAACTGGTGGAGCTCATCGAGCTGGGCGGCAGGGAGCGCCTTTTCTACAAGGCGTTCCCCATAAACGTCGCCCTCGTGCGCGGTACGACGTCGGATTTACAGGGAAATATCAGAATGGAAAAAGAGAGCACCTCGCTCGAGATGCTTTCGATGGCGCAGGCAGTGCGTAATTCCGGCGGCATCGTGATCGCCCAGGTGGAGCGGATCTCCGAAAACGGCCGCTTCCGGCCTTTGGACGTGAGGATCCCGGGAATATTCGTCGACGCCGTCGTCGTCGCCAGACCGGAAAACCACTGGCAGACGTTTCTCGAACAGTACAATCCCGCCTACTCCGGCGAGGTGTACGTTCCTGTCCACCAGATGGAACCCATGGCGTTCACGACGCGGAAAATCATCAGCCGCCGGTCGGCCATGGAGCTCATGCCGAACGCCATCGTGAACCTGGGGATCGGAATGGCCGACGGGATCGCCGCCGTGGCCGCCGAGGAAAACATGCTCGATCTCTTCACGCTTACCGTGGAATCCGGACCGATAGGCGGTGTACCGGCGCGGGGACTCAGCTTCGGCGCGTCGTCCAACCCACAGGCGATCATTGACCAGCCCTACATGTTCGACTTCTACGACGGCGGGGGGCTCGATATGGCCTTCCTGGGCATGGCGCAGGCCGACCGGCACGGAAACCTGAACGTGAGCCGATTCGGCACAAGGCTGGCCGGGTGCGGAGGATTCATCAACATCACCCAGAACGCGAAGACGGTGGTCTTCATTGGCACGTTAACGGTCGGCGCGGAGGTGGCCGTGAAAAACGGACAGATGACCGTCGTCAAGGAAGGCCGGGACAAGAAGTTCATCGACCACGTGGAACAGATCACGTTCAGCGGGGACTATGCGCGCGAGATCGGCCAACGGGTCCTGTATGTCACCGAGCGGGCCGTATTCGAATTACGGAAAGAAGGCGTGACCCTCATTGAGATCGCGCCCGGGATCGACCTGAGAAGGGACGTTCTCGATCAGATGGATTTCGAGCCCCGCGTGGCCTCCGACCTGCGGCCCATGGATCCCAGGATATTCCTCGAAGGCCCCATGGGAATCCGCGAGGAAATCGCTCCCGGGAAAAAAGACCGGGCATCATGAGGACGTTCGACAAGGAGACCTGAACATGATTGCGGATAGTACAGCCCAAACCCTGGGACCGCTGTTTATGAATCCCGATCCGGACGAGGCGCGCGCATATTTCCGTTCGAAATCCCGGATGAAGGCGAACAAGCTTATGAGCCTGAAAGAGGCCGTGGAAAAATTCGTTCACGACGGGGACTACCTGGCCATGGGCGGATTCGGCACGAATCGCACGCCGGTCGCGGCCTGCCAGGAGATCGTGCGCCAGGGAAGAAAAAACATGGGGTTCGCCGGTCACACGTCGACCCACGATTTCCAGATACTCGCAACGGGGGAGGTCTTCGACCGGGTGGACATCGCCTCTATAATCGGGCTGGAAACGCGCGGCATGAGCCCGTGCGCCCGTGCGTACATGGAAAGCGGGCGCGTCAGGATATGCGAATGGACCAACTTCAGCCTGGCGGCGCGCCTCAAGGCCGCGGCCATGGGAATACCGTTTCTGCCGACGCGGAACATGCTGGGCACGGATACCCTTCGCCAATCGGGGGCCAAAGTCGTAACGTGCCCGTTTACCGGGAAAAGGCTCGTGCTGCAACCCGCGCTCTACCCCGACGTATCCGTCATCCATGTACACGAGGCAGACATTTACGGGAATTGCCGGATCCGTGGAATCACGATATCGGACGACGACCTGGCCGGGGCCAGCAGGAAGCTGATCATCACCACTGAACGCCTTATCCCCACCGAAGAGATCAGGAGCGATCCGGCCCTTACATCGATCCCCTATTATCTCGTGGATGCGGTATGCGAGGTTCCGTACGGGGCGTATCCCACAGGGATGCCCGGCGAGTACTATTCGGATGAAGCGCACCTGAAGGAATGGCTTACGGCGCAGGGCGATCCGGCCGCATTCGCGTCGTTCCTGAAACGCATCATCCACGATTGTCCCGACCACGCGGCGTATATCGAGCTTGCCGGCGGCATCGGCAGGATCAAGGAACTCCGGGCACGGGAACTGATGCTCCACAAGGAGGGGATCCGTGAAGAATTATAATATCATGGAGCTCATGATATGCGTCGCGGCGCGCGAGCTCGGCAACGGGCGCACGGCGGGTATCGGCTCGGGGGCGCCCTGCGCAGCCGCCATGCTGGCGCAAAAAACCCTCGCACCCCATCTGGTCATCATGTTCGAATCGGGCGGCATCGATCCGCTCATACCCGAGATGCCGGTTTCGGTGGGCGATTCCCGCACGTTCCACAAGGCCGTGAGGGCCGGTACGATGTTCGAGGTCATGCAGGCGTGCAGCCGGGGAATGGTCGACTACGCGATCCTGGGCGGCGCGCAGATCGATCTGTACGGTAATATCAACTCCACCATGCTGGGGAGCGATTACCGGAAACCCGCCGTCCGCCTGCCGGGCAGCGGCGGCTCCAACGATTTCGCGTCCCTGTGCTGGCGCACGATCATCATGTCCGTCCAGGAAAAAAGCCGGTTCGTGCCCACGCTGGATTTCATCACTGCGCCGGGATGGCTGGACGGAGGAGATTCGCGTGCGGCCTCGGGATTGCCCGCGGACTGCGGACCCTATCGCGTCATTACCGACATGGCCGTCATGGATTTCGAACAGGAAAGCAAGCGCATGAGGGTGATATCCATCAACCCGGGCTGCACGTTCGACGACGTTCAGAACAACTGCGGGTTCGAGCTGCTGAAAGCGCGTAAGGTATTCACGACGAAGCCGCCCACGGTCATGGAGCTCAGGATACTACGGGAGGAGATCGATCCGGAGCGTACTATCATAGGCCGCTGAGCATGCCTATCGGCGAGTTAAATTCCATGGTCACTCCACGAGTTTGTTGTGGACCGCGTACAGCGTAATTTCCGCATTGTTTTTCAGCTTCATTTTTTGCAGCACGTGCGTGCGGTACGTGCTGATGGTCTTCACGCTCAGGTTGAGGCCCCTGGCAATTTCCGAAACGGTTTTCCCCGACGCGATAAGCTGCATGACCTGGTATTCGCGGTCGGAGAGGGTTTCATGGAGGGATTTCGTCATGTCCACGTCAAGGTAGTTGGCCAGGTTCTCCGCCAGCGATTCGCTTATGTAGCGTCCCCCTTGGGCGAGCTTCCGGATAGCCAAAATGAGCTCGGTAGGCGCGCTTGCCTTCGTGAGATATCCCGACGCCCCCGCCCTGAGGGCCCTGATCGCGTACTGTTCCTCGGGATACATGCTGAGAATGAGGACGGGAAGCCGCGGGTAACCCGCTTTCAATTCCTTGAGCGTTTCCATGCCGTTCTTCCCGGGCATGGAAATGTCCAGGAGAACGATATCGTATTTTTTCTTTTTCACGTATTCGAGAACGTCCCGCCCGTCCTCCGCCTCATCCTCCACGACCAGGTCGGGGGTGTCCGATAATACCTGTTTGAAGCCCGCGCGGACGATGGGATGGTCGTCAGCAAAGAGAATTCTGATTTTTTTCCCTATCATGACGCCGTCCCGGTCTTCCGGAGGGGTATGACGATCGATAGGGCGGTGCCCCTGCCCTTCTTTCCGACGATAGCCACCTGCCCTCCCCAATGGTAGACCCGTTCCTGGATTCCCAGGAGACCGAACGAATCCGCTTTTCGCATCTGTCTCTCAACAATTCCTTTTCCGTTATCCTTGACGACGAATTCAAGATTGTCGTCGGTCACCTTCAGGGACCCGGTCACCTTCGTGGCCTCGGCATGACGATGCACGTTGGTGAGCGCCTCCTGGAATATTCGGAATATGGTCGTGGTCAAATCCGGATCCAGCGTGATTTCTTCATGGCTGAACGACACGGTGCAGGGAATGCCGGTGCGTTTTGAAAACTCCTGGGCCTGCCAGGAGATCGCCGCCGTCAAGCCAAGATGATCGAGCATACCGGGCCGCAGTCCCATGTAAATCTGCTTCACCGACTGCATGGTCAGGTCGACGAGGGATGACATTCTCTCCGTCCGTTCCGCCAGGGTCTTCTGTCGCGCGGGAATTTTATTCTTGAGCATGACGATTTCGGTATTGAGCGCCGTGAGCAGTTGGCCCAGCTCATCGTGGAGCTCACGGGCTATACGGGCCCTTTCCTTCTCGTAAATCGATTGCAGGTGCGCCGATAATTTCCTCAACTGACGCTGCGAGTGTTCAAGCTCGCGTTCCGCCCGCTTGCGGTCCGTAATATTTTCGTAGGTGATGACCACCTGCCGTTCTTTCAATTGCGTGCCGATCCGCGCGGCCCTGACCATGCATTCGATGAACGTACCGTCCTTGCGCACGCAGGGAAAGTCGATGCTTACGCTGGGGTGCGTTTCTAAAATCGAATAGATGAGCCCGGCGATTCGTATGTAGTCCTGCTCCGACCGGTACAAGAGGCGCGTGCTCTTGCCGATCAGCTCTTCCGACGTCCACCCGAATACCGACTTGACGCCGTCGTTGACGAAGATAATCTGCCGATCCTGCAAACCGATGACGGCGTTGGGGATTGCCTCCAGGATGGACGCCTTCAGGGCCTCCATTTCGGCGACCTTTTTGCGCGCCTGGATCAACTCAGCGTTATCGAAGGATTTTTCTTTCCTGGTTTGCCCTTTCACAATTGAAACATATGAAAAAAGTGTTCCATGTCAAGTTGATTTTGGCTGACACGTTTCGAGCATGAAATCGCGCGTAATTGAGTTTCAATCTGCATTCACCTGGATGGAATAACTTTCATTCTGCAGCCACCCGGTTATAAAGGTCGGGAAAACACCGCTCACCGTAACGGTTCTTTGTTCGGAAAATACCTCGGCCATATCCAATCCGCTTGCCAGGTACACGATCGAAGGAGAAAACATGCTCGAATCGCATTCCATGATCACGAAGGAGGATTTATCCGTTCGATGCAGGCACCAGCCGCGCGCGGCGGGCTTGAATGCCATTGTTTCGTAATCTCCCGCCATCTTGTTCAGTTTCAATGTCCCTTCCGGAAATTTCGAAAGGGTCGTTTTTTTACTGATCTCAATTCCTGCGATGGTTTGAAAATCCTCCGGGATTTGACGCGCGAACGGCACAAGGTTGGCTTTTTTTTGAAAAACACCGTCGCTCCATTTTCTCTCCAGGACCATCATACTTGCGCCGCCTGTATTTTCCGCCAGGAGCACTGTGCGGGACCGTTGCGGTTCGATAAAAATGGCTATTATCTGGCCTCTCGAGCGGTAGGCGATGGTGAAAGGACTTTCCATTCCATAAATCGAGGTGTGCGGAAACCCCATGATATGGCTTTCCAGGTAAAATTCGTGGTAGTCATCCTTATAGTATTTCGGATACCGATACGTACCCCGCAAATTTATAATGTCATAACGGATAATACCGAAATGCATGCTCGTATCCTTTCCCAGCAGGGCATCCTTGAGCTCGGCGTGCGGCAGCATTGCGTAGCCATCCTCGGTTAGAAATCCTTTGTTCTTATTGATATGCTCCGCCGCGCTTACACGGTAATGCTCCGAACGGCTCACCGATGGCAGCGCCAGGGGCGGCATGGGCTGGTCTTCGATGTTGAGGGATGCCGGTATTCCGCTCCTTGGGGTCAATTGATCGCTGGTGGGAATAAAACCAAGCTTCTGACGCAGGGATTCTTCGGCGGTTTTGTTCGGCGTTGAAACCTGCCGCGAGAAAAGGCTCCCGGTCGGCATGATGAGTGAGAGGGTAATGATGACCGTGAGCAGAATCGTGCCTGCACTACATGAATTCCTTCGTTTTACTACAGAAGAAAATATATGCATGGATTGCCCCCTCCCCCATGCCCTAACTACGGCCGGTTTACTTCGAAAATATCAAGCATAAATGCTGGTGTCCGCACAATGAACTTTTTCGAAATGCGCCCGGACATTCCCCTTCTCTTGACGCGACGGCGCCCCCGTGCTATCGTCCCCGCATGGTCGGGTCGGGCGTACGACCGGCACCGTCGGAAAATGAAATCGCAGGCAGGGAGATAATCGTGCTCAAATACGGAAATTGTCGGAGCGGGCGCTGATGCGCCGGAAGACCGTCATTGATGCGGGATTGTTCGCGGGGCTTAAGGACCGCGACCTCCGGCGGGAAGGAATCGTAATCGCCGAGGGCCGGCTCCTGGTGGACCGGATGCTCGCCTCCGGCTGGGAGGTCCTCTGCGTGCTCGCCGGCGCGCGGATGGCCGATGAATATGCCGCGCGCGCGGGAGGGAACGTTCCTCTCCTGGTGAAAAGCGACGCCGAAATGGAGGCCCTGGCAGGATTCCGCTTCCACCGGGGTGTGATGGCCGCATCCCGGCGGCCCTCCTCCCGCACGGTGTGCTCGTGCGTGGAGGACAATCCGTCCATCGAAAAAGTTGTCATCTGTCCCGATATCGGCTCCCCCGCGAACCTGGGGAGCATCATGCGCACGGCTGCGGCGTTCGGCTACGGAGGCCTCATTATCGGACCCCAATGCTGCGATCCCCTTAGCCGCATGGCGCTCAAGGCCTCCATGGGCGCCCCCTTCAAAATGCTTCTCGCGGACATGGGCGACGAGGCGCTCGATTGCGCCTTCCTGAAGCGGAACGGTTTCGCGCTGTACGGCACGGTGCTTTCCGAATCGGCCACCCCCCTTCATGGGTTCGCGCCGGCCCGCAGGCACGCGCTCGTCTTCGGGAACGAGGCGACCGGCCTCTCCGCGCAGTGGCGCGCGCTATGCGACAAGGAACTGACGATACCCATAGAGTCTCACACCGATTCGCTCAACGTGGGGGTCGCCGCGGGGATTTTCATGCACTGCCTGGGGGGGATGAACAGGGATTGACGCGCGGACGCACGTGCGCGCAGGCACCGCCTTTCACACACCGATCTAATGAACGCGAATTAAATATTTGATATGGACGATATTCGCGTCTATTCGCGTGCATTCGCGGTTCAGTATATCTGGGGCGGTTTTCCCGGTATCACTGCTATCATTCTGAGTAGGCAACAGGATCAGTCACGAACAGGAAGTTTGGATTGATAAACGTGCCCTCCTTCCAGACCGCGAAGTGAAGGTGCGCACCCGCGGCGTAGCCCGTCGAGCCCATCTTTCCGATCATATCGCCTTTCGCGACACGCCTGCCCTCTTCCACGACAATTTCGCTCAGGTGCACGGAAGACGTGAATATTCCCATACCGTGGTCGATGACCACGGTATTCCCGGGCACGATTAGCTTCCTGGCCAGGACGACCTTCCCGTTATTGGCGGCCATCACGGGCGTTCCCTCGGCGTTACCGATATCGATCGCGAGGTGGCGGGTGGGAACGGGATTGCCGTTCGTATAGCGCATGGAATTGTACGAGGTCGTGATTGTTCCCTGGGCCGGCTGAACGAACGGCCCATCCCACAGCTTCTCGCGAATCGGATTGGCCCTCGCGGCGTCAAAATAGGCCTGGTCCTTCGCCGTGTTTTCATCGCTAAGTATCGCCGCGGTGGTTTCGGCAACCCATAGATACTGAACATCGAAGGTCTTGGGCAATATCTTTACGGACAATGACGTTTCGGTATTCGCGACCAGGTCCTTCACCCTGATCTGGTAATCGCCCGGTTTCAGCCAGGCGTATATCGGCACCAGGCCTGCATACCCGTCCCGGTACGGGTAAAAGGTGAGCGGCTTTTCATAAAACGGCGCGGACACGGAAAATTGACCGGGCCCTTTCGCGTGCGCGATATACAGGCTTATGCAGTCGCCGGGATACGCGCTCGACTGGTTGAGGATCGGGCTAAGCTGTCTGGCGGGCGGCGCGGAGCATACCAATGAGATCACGCCCCCGGGTTGCGCGTGGGCATCGGCGACCGTGTGAATGGGTGCGCGGTCATCCTTCAACACCGCATGTATCCAGGTGCCGGAAAACATGAGAAGAAGGATGGCATACAAAGCAAATATGTGTTTTTTAGTCATCGGCATCCGTGCTTTTTTTGTGTTTTGTAAGAAACCGGTCAAGCTGGTTCGCGAATTTCTGCCGGTCGCGACTTGAGAATGCCGCCTGATTCCCCGTACTGATGCCGCTGCTCCTGAGATCGTCCATCAAGTCGCGCATGGCAAGTCGCTCTTTTATATTTTCCCTGGTATAGAATTCTCCCCGTGGATTAAGCGCGAATGCCCCCCGCGTCACCACACGGTCGGCCAACGGTATATCCGCGGTGATTACCAGGTCTCCCGGCCGGGCAATTTCGGCTATTCGGTCATCGGCCTCATCCGGTCCCGCGGCAACGATGATTGATGATATGAATTGAGATTCGGGAGATTTCATGGGCTGATTCGCCACAAGGATTAGCGGTATTCTATTCCGTTCAGCGGCCTTGAAGAGTATTTCTTTTATTACGACCGGTGTCGCATCGGCGTCGATTAGTATCTGCATAAAGTCCCGTCTATTAGTAAATTCGTTAATCTATTTTAGATCCTTATTCCATTGAAGATATCTGGTCCGGCGCAATATTTCGAGTTGAATTCTATTACTAATACAAATAGTGTTTGTAAATTACAAGCCAATTGCTTTATCCATAATTTTATTGATCAAATCATACTTGGAGCGGTTTATATCCCCATGCTGCACGTAACCGACATTTGCAAAAGTTTTCCCCTGAAAAAAGGGATGGTTCTCTCGGATATATCTTTTTCTATAAATAAAGGAGAGGCTGTCGCGCTGGTGGGGGAGAATGGCGCGGGGAAAACGACGTTGATCAGAATTTTATCGATGATCCTGAAACCCGACAGGGGATCCATCACCCTTGACAACATGCATTACAACGAATCCCCGGAATACCTCAGGGGTAAAACGAGTACGCTTTTTTCCGGCGAAGGCTCACTTTACGACCGTCTCAGCGCGCGGGAGAATATCATATACCATGCGGCGCTCAACGGAATAAGTAAATCATCGTACCGCGGAATGCTTGAAACGCTTGCCGGCGAACTCTCGCTTTCTGATTTTCTGAACGATAGAGTCTCCACATTTTCCAGGGGAATGAAACAGAGGACCGCGATCGCCAGGACCCTGATCACGGATCCCGAATTCGTCATACTCGATGAACCTTCAACGGGTCTTGATATAATCGCCGGCAACGCGGTCAAACGGATCATACTGAAGCAAAAGGAGAACGGTAAAACGGTTTTATTCTCGAGCCACAACGCCGACGAGATCTTCACCTGCGCCGATAGAATCATCGTTATACATAAAGGGAAAATCAATTGCGATAAAAAAGTTGAATCCTACCTGTCCGAGCATGGGAAAGATCTGACATTTTACATTAAAGAGTAATATGAAATTTACGGTAATCATCCGCAAGGAAATACTCGACCAGATACGCGACAAGCGCACGATTGCCGCGGCGATTCTTTTGCCTGCGATTATCGTTCCCCTGCTTTTATTTTTAACATCGCAGACTACATCCGGCGAGGAATTTAAAGAACCGGCGCGGATAATCATCTCCGGGGATGAAACTCATTTAAAGAACATGATCCTGGAATCATTCGGTAATACTCAATTTATAGATCCGGAATCCCCTTCAAAAACGATTGCACACGGTAACGCCGATCTCCATATTGTTACGACAAAATCCGACGGAAAGTATCTGTCCATTATAATTCATTATGATCCGGCAAGGAGGGGCTCGGCGCTTGCATTCGTTAAAATAGAGAATTTATTCAAATCACATTTTAACGGGCCGGGGGCCGCGGCAGGGAATCCGTTGATCACCTTTTCAGCAATACGCAGCGAGAAAGAGAACAAAACCCTTTTGACCCTTTCGCTTCTATTGCCCGTTTTACTCATGGTGTTTGCCGCATCTTCGACGATGTCCAGCGTAATTGACATGAGCTCGGGCGAGAAGGAACGCTCGACTATTGAGATTCTATTGAGCTGCAATATTTCTCATCTGACGATCATAATGGGGAAAGTACTTGCCGCGTCGGTAATCGGGCTCACGGCCATCGTATCGCTGCTTGCCGGCTTGATCGTAAGCTCGCAATTTTATCCCGGAATTACCGGGGGGATATCATTGCTTGAGTATTGCGGAATAACAAATATTGCCCTGATTTTTATCATGACTTTTTTTTCAATTATACTTTTTTCCACCGCGGGAATGGTTATCGGCCTGTATGCGAAATCGATCAGGGAGGGAACGATCCTGACTCTCCCCGTGATTATTCTGTGTTCGGCCTTATCCAGCGGCCTTGTTGCCAGCGATCCATTTACGATCAATACGCTCTATCTTCTCGTGCCGGTGTTGAACTTGGCGTATTTAATCCGTTCCGCTATTTTCAATCGACATGAAGTTTTATTTATAATTGTTTCTATTTCCGTTACCATGGTTTATTCATTTTTCTTGTTGGTAATAAGCCGACATCTGTTAAAAAACGAGAGGGTCATTTTTAGAAGTTGACAATTACCAGGTCTGTATATTATTTTATAATATAATTTACAACTTCAGGAGTTTATATGGGTATCATAGGTCTTTTAGTAGTCGTTATTCTTGTAATAGTAATAATTAAACTGGTTTAGTTATTTACCAACAGCGAGTCAGCGATATTTTCTATCGTGACATGTTATTTCGCCCCATGAATCTGATTCAGCTCGCTGTTATCCGCACGGAATGGACAAGTGAGTCATAATCAGTCGCCTGCTTCAAGAATGGCTTTCTTGATCAATGCCTTCATGATCTGAATTTTATATTTGTTCCCGGATAGCGGCTTGGCGTCCCGGGCCGCTATCTCTCCGGCCTCCTGGGCCACCGCTTCCGTTGCCTCTTTCCCTGTTAAATATTTTTCGACGGCGGTCATTCTCAGGGGAATGGGCGCAATCGCGTTTAGAATGATCTTTGTCCGCGTAAACACGCCCTTATCGGAACTCAATACGGAAGCCAGGCTCACGATGGGAAAATCCATTGAGTTTCTGATCCTGAACTTGATATAGTGCTGTGAATTCTTTTTTCTTTGGGCCGGAATTTCGATCTCGGTTACAATCTCATCGGAATCCAGGGCCTTCCCGATTGAAAAGAAATCCTCCGCGTTGACTTTCTTTTTCGTCGTTCTGATAACCGCGTCAAGTGCGATGAGCGCGGGGGCAATATCCGAGGCGTTCACGGCCACGCACCCGCAATTCAAACAGCGCTGAATCTCGGAATCCACGGATTGGCTGTCCAAAGTGGAGGTATCTTCCGCATCGAGGCTTTTACACGAAGTCTGAACGCATTCAGGCTTAACCCTCTCGGTCCTGTCATAGCAACGGTTGTTCGTTTCCAGGAATCCATCCCGGTAAACCGTTTTTTCGACTGGGCCGGTTTTGTTTTTCCCGCCGGAGAGAAAGGCATCGATGGACGTCGCGGCTCTTCGTCCCGAGGCGGCGGCTGCAATGACGGATGAAGGACCGCTTGTCGCATCGCCGCCCGCGAACACCCCGGCCATGCTTGTAGCGGCGGTTTCCGGGTGTATTTTGATCAGTCCCCGATCAAGTTTGATCGATTTACCGGCATAGGCCAGTTCCGCGGATTGACCGATGGCGAGAATGATTTTATCAGCCTGCACGATTGTGCTCTTTGACATGTCGAACTCGGGATTAAAACGTCCCTGTTCATCGAAAACTCGCGTACACGCAGCGAATTCTATGCCGGTTAACCGGCCGTTTGATTCCATTATCTTATGGGGTCCCAGAGAATTCATGACCTTGACGCCTTCATGAAGGGCCTGATCGATTTCTTCTGGAAAAGCGGGCATTGTCTTTCTATCCTCGAGGCAGACCATCGTAACTTCCCTCGCGCCGATTCGCAGTGCGCTGATGGCGACATCGATCGCGACATTGCCTCCGCCAATAACAAGAACAGTACTGCCGGCATAGTGCTGCCTGTTCCGCTCTATATGGGTTAGAAATTCCATTCCGGAAGTGAGCAGGTCCGATTTTTCCAGCCGAAGAGATTTCTGCTCCCAGGTTCCCGTCGCTAGGAAAACGCTGTTGAATTTATTCCTGAGATCGCGCAGCGTTAATCCTTTTTCACCTATGCGGGCATTCAGCACAAATTTTATGCCCATTTTTTCATAAGCCTTGATCTGCTTTCTCACCACATCTTTTGGCAGACGATAGCCGGGAATACAGTAGGTGAGCATTCCTCCGGCCTCCGGCATCTTATCGAACACCGTTACTTTATATCCCCGGACCCTCAGGTAGTAGGCCGCCGAAAGTCCTGCGGGCCCCGATCCGACGATCGCGACGGATTTCGCCGATTGCTTTTGGGGAGACTTCATGAATTGTGCCGAATGAGCGAGAATGTAATCTCCCAGGAAACGTTCGACATTCCGGATGGAAACCGATTCGTCAAACCCACCCCGGTTACATGCCGATTCGCAATAATGAGGACACACCCTCCCCGTCAATGCAGGCATGGGATTATTCAAGAGTACTGTTGTTGCAGCCGCGCGTGTTTCACCGGATCTCATCGCGCGCATATATTCCGGTATTTCAACATTGCCAGGGCACGTGTGCGTGCACGAGGGAGAACCCGCCCAGATGCCGCCGAATATCGAATGGTACCGGTTTTCTCCGAGCACCGCGCTGCACTTGGTGCCGCCTTTTCTCAGGCAATGGAACCGGTTATCCGGGGCGCGATAATACCAGCATCGCGGCTCCTGGCAGATATTACCGCCCAGGGTCGCCATGTTTCTTATCTGCGGCGAGGCTACGGAACGGGCCGCCAGCGCCAGCAGCCTGTAGTTCTCCTTGATCTCTTCACTTGATGCAATCTCCTGAAGCCTGGTCATGGCGCCGATTCGAAGGCCTTTCCCGTCGCTGCGAATATAGCTCAGTTCCGGGACGCTTTTAATATCAACGATCGTCCCGGGACTTTCCGGATGAACTTTATCCTTGAGAACGCCGAGCAGGTCGGTACCACCCGCCAGCAGTTTTGCGGGTTTATCCTTCCCGGTGTTCGACAAGGCGGATTCCGCCTGTTTGAGGGAGCTTGCCGCGATATACTTGAATTTCTTCATGAATACACCTCACGCCTTTCCCAGGGCTTTGAGAACTTTCTCGGGCTTGACAGGGATATCATTGATTCTGACCCCGATGGCGTTATAAATGGCGTTCAGAACGGATCGCGGCGTGCAGGTCACGGTGCCCTCCCCGATTCCACAGGCGCCGTACTCTCCCGCGCCCTTCCATACCTCGAGTAATACCGGATCTATGTCCGGCATATCGGCCATCGTCGGGATTTTGTAATCGATCCAGTTGAAATTAAGGGGGATGCCTGTTTCCCGGTCGTATATGATTTCCTCGGTCAACGTCTCGCCGACCCCAATGCACTGGCCGCCGATTTGCTGCGCTTCGGCCCCAGAGGCGAACATGACGGTCCCGCAGTCGTTAACAACGACAATCCTGATGATATCGACTTTTCCCGTATCGGTATCGACCTCAACCTCCGAGAACGTGGCAATGTAGGGCACCCCTGTTTTTTCGGTGTTGGGAACCTTGCTTTTTCGAATGACCAGGGGAGTCAGATCGCCATGATTCATCAATTCCCTGACCGTCATGCCGCCCAACCCTTTTGAAACCACGCGCCCGTCGGCAATATCCAGATCTTCCGCCTTTTGATTCATGACGATGGCGGCTTTTTCGATAAGACGGTTTTTCAAATCCTTTGCCGCGTGAGCAATGACTTCGGACTGCAGGTAGGAAACCGCACTATCCGTCTGTACGCAATCCTTCATGCTTGTTTCGGTATCCACGACATGGGACCAGTGGATATCGTCTAATGCGATGCCAAGAAAGCCCAATGCCTCGGCGCAGCCCAGTACATTGCAGGTATTCGAGCCGGTACCCGTTTCGACGGTGGGCGCTTCAAGTATCACGGTACAGTCGGTATTTAGCGTTATACCGACCTGTATTTCCCCCCTGCGCGTTTCCTGCCATTCGGCATGCCAGGCCGGATGAAAAGAAAACCCGACCCCGCGCTTTCGAGCGCCCTTATCGGCCCCGGGCTTGCGGCGCTTTTCACGCCAGCCGATTTTTTCGGCTCCCGCGGTCAATACCGCGACCAGGCTTTTATCGGGCCGGGACCCCCACTCATGTCCAAAGTTCTTGATCGCGAGGTCTATCGGGTCCATCCCCAGTTTTTCGGCAAGCATGTCCACGACATGTCCAAAAATCAAATTGAACTGGGAGTTGCCGACGCCCCTCATCATGCAGGCGGGAAGTTTATTCGTATACACTCCGTACGATTCCATTTTGATATTCGGTATGTGCGCGAAGGCGACTTCGGTAATTTCCGTGGGAGCGAATTTCAACGCAAACATCGTATGGTCGGCGTAGGCCCCGGCGTTCCCGATTGATTTGAAATACATCGAGGTTATCGTCCCGTCCCTTTTTGCCCCCAGCTTTCCCGTATAAATTGCCGGCTGGCGTGAATCGTGAAAGCTTTCCCTGCGGGTATGCTTGAATTTTACGGGACACCCGGTCTTTTTCGACAGGAGCGCCGTGAAAAGGAAAAAGGGCTGATCCCCCGTATCCCCGCGGCCGAATTGACCGCCCACGTAGGAGCTTATCACCCTGACTTTATGAACCGGAAGACCCAGCATCTGGCTGATGTGCATTCTCGATTGATCGGTTTCGTAGGAATTCGAACGAAGCGTCAATTTGTCTTTGGTCCAATCCACCAGGCAGCACCAGTTATCAAGGGAGGCCTGCGTGGCATTATGGTGGATCGATATGTCTTCAACAATCACGTCCGCTTCCGCGAACGATTTATCGATATCGCCCCTGTTCACGAAGATATCGTCTCCCCCGACGGACTCTTTGGGCAAAATGTTGGTTTTGGTAATCTCGGGATGAATGATCGGGGCGCCGGGTTTCATGGCTTCAACGGGATCAAGCACGAAAGGGAGAACTTCCCATTCCACGGCGATAAGCTTCAGGGCTTCCTCGGCGATCTCTTCGGTCTCCGCCGCGACCACAGCACCTACTTCG
>SCSX01000073.1 GCA_004297825.1 Spirochaetota bacterium | reverse complement strand
AATCTGGCACGCCCGCCGTATTCCGTGGACCAGATACAAAAAATATTCCAGTTCCTTCACCGTCTCTCCGGGCCGAGCGGCCTCATCTCCCATTCGGAGTTCTTCCTGTACACCGCGAAGGACCGGGAAGCGGTCGAGGCGTGCCGCTCGCTGGACCACAAGTATCCCAGGATCACCTCGTGGATACGGGCGAGCAAAAAGGATTTCGATCTCGTGAAACAGATGCAGATCGAGGAGACGGGAATTCTCACCTCCGTATCGGACTATCACATATTTCTCAAGCTGAACAAGACGCGCAAAGAGGCGATGAACGACTATCTCGAAATCGTGTACGCGGCCCTCGAGAACAACATAATTCCGCGGCTCCACTTCGAGGACATCACGCGCGGGGACATTTACGGCTTCGTCGTTCCCTTCATTCAGAAACTCGTCCAGATCATGGAACAGGGCAAGCTGCCCGTAAAGGTCCGTCTCTGCGACACCATGGGCTACGGCGTGACCTATCCCATGGCGGGACTGCCGCGTTCTGTGCCCAGGCTCATTCGCGCGATCATCGACGAGGGCGGGTTTCCGGGCGAGTACCTTGAATGGCACGGACACAACGATTTCCACCGAGGCTTCACGAACGCGACCTATGCCTGGATGTACGGCTGTGAAACGGTGAATTCCACCCTCCTGGGTTTCGGTGAGCGGACCGGGAACACGCCGCTCGAGGCCATGGTCGTCGAGTACATCTCGCTCACCGGCGACGACGACGGCATCGACCTGACCGCCATCACCGACATGGCCCATTATTTCGAATCCATCGGCTTCCGCATCCCCGAAAATTATCCGTTCGTGGGAGCCGATTTCAACGTGACACGCGCCGGCATCCACGTGGACGGGCTCGTGAAGAACGAGGAAATCTACAACATATTCAATACCGAGAAGCTTCTGCGGCGCCCCATCGCGATCGCCATCACCGACAAGAGCGGGGCCGCCGGCATTTCCAAGTGGATCAACAGCCACCTGGGACTCATGGGGGAAAAGGCCGTCGGCAAGAAAGATCCCGGCATCATGCGCATCCACAAGGAGATTTTGAAGCAGTACGAGGCGGGACGGGAGACCTCGATGTCGAACGAAGAGCTCGAAAAACTCGCGCGCAAGCACCTCCCGCTCTATTTCATTTCCGAGTTCGACCGTATCAAGATGCGCGAGCAGAAATTCGCCGAGGCGCTGCTGCAAAAGTATCTCGATCACCCGGACATCAAGTCCATGAAGGCGGAAACGCAGGAGGAGGTGCTCGCCGAGCTCGTGAACAAGGACCCGTTCATCTGCTTCGCCTATGTGGTCGATACGCAGGGCGAGAAGATCACCCGTCACATCACGCAGATCGCGGACAAGTCCAAGTACGACAAGAACCTGATCGACACCAACTACGCCGACCGCGACTGGTTCATCCAGGTCATGAAGTCCGGCAAGATCTACGTGTCCGAAATCTATGTTTCAAAGATCATCAACATGCTCTCGATCACGGTATCGGGACCCATCACCGACGATGAAGACGAGATCATCGGCATCCTGGGGCTCGATATTCGTTTCGAGGATTTCGCGAAGATAGAGGAAGAAACGGACGTGGTCTGATATTCAGCGTCCGGAATGGAGCCGGAGCCATTCCAGCGATTCGGCGCGCAGGCGCTCAAGGTGGTCCGCGCGTGTGAGGTTGTGGTCGCCGCCCTTGATCTCGATGAGCTTTTTTTCTCCCGCAAGGGCGCGCATGAGCAGGGCGGCGTCCCCGAAATCCACCACGGCGTCATCCGTGCCGTGGATCACGAGCGTGGGCGCGTTTATCCGGCCGGCCTTTGCCTGCACGTCGATACCCGCGGCCTCCCTGAAAAATGAATTTTTTATCGGAACCCCGTCGATTGCCGTCATCCCCTCCGCGGGGAGGTCGCGGATCGCGAGGCCTGTGTCTTTTTGAAGAAGCTCCCCGAGCCTCACGGGCGTGGCGATGCAGACCAGGCTCCTGATCCCCGCGCCGGTTTCGGACGCGCAGAGCAGCGCAACGACGCCGCCCATGCTCGATCCCATGAGGTGCAGTTCCTCGATGCCCCGATCCCGCATGAAGCCGGCGGCCGCGCGCAGGTCCTCGACCTCCTGTAAAATCGAAAAATCGGGGAATATCCCCGGCGTGCAAATGAAGGAAAAATCGAAGGCGAGAACGTTGAAGCCGGCGGCGGCGAACGAAGGGGCCATGGACACGATCTTCGTCGCGTCCTTCGAGGAATAAAACCCGTGTGAAAAAATGAGCGCGCTCGTGGAAGGCGTCGGGGGCAGATATATCCGTCCCGGGAGGACCTGGCCCTTGTTATTCGAAAATGATATCTCCTCCGCCGGCGGAACCCCCATCGATCAGTTCCGCTGGAGCCTTATCTCGGGCTCGAAATAGCCCTCGGAATTATTTCCATCGATAATCACGCGCACGGGGTAAAGGGACATCTCGGCTCCCCTGCCGCTCCCGTTCACGCTCGCGCCAAACAGGAAGTATGTCGAGGCCACCTTCTGAAAGCCGCCCGCGAGATCCGGGGAGGATGGGTTCATGTCGTCCTTCATCTCGTAGACGTTCACCCTGACCCTTGAATCCTCCTCGCTCGTGTACACCCCCTTGAACACCACCGCGTGATTTCCCAGGTAGACCATTATCACCGTCCGGTAATCCGGAAAAAAATGAAACGCATACCCGTAGTTGCCCCTGTACATGAGCTGCCACGATCCGAACACCGAATCGAGCTTGAGCGTGTCCGCCTGCGCGCCCAGCGCCATGAAGAGAATCAATACCACCACTATACGTCGCATACCCTGTCTCCGTTTACCCGATTCGGGCCACACGCTAGCACGCGCATGAATCCCGTAAATAAAAAATTGCCCGTTCCCCGGCCCGCGCGCAGGTTAAAAAATCGTTGATTATTGTGGTTAAAATATACAATAAATGTATTCGATTGCCACATTCTGCAACGGGTTCCGGAGGGGTTCAAGATGGGTGTCCGATTCGCTTCCAGAGCATCAGCATGCCTGCTGCTCATTTTCATGCTTTTCCGGTGCGGCGCTTCCCGCTCTTCACTGCCGCGCATTGAAGCACGGGGCCTCTGGATCGATACCATAAAAGTCGTGGGTCCAGCGGACGCGCCGGGGCAGGGGGTGCCCCTGCGCATCTACATTCCCCGCACCCTGAGCGAAACCGGCGAACGCCGTACGCTTATCGCGCTCCACGGCTATCGCGGCAATTTCACCGAGTGGGGCGCCAACACCGAAATACAGAAATTCGCCGAGGAGTTCGGCATCGCCATCGTATGTCCCGACATGGGTGCGACCCTTTACGAAACCAGGTATTATCCCGAGACCCAGGTAAAATGGAACCCGCAGCCCGGGGGAAGCTGGATAACGGCCGTGCTCCTCCCCTTTCTCAGGGAAAACTACGGACTCGCGCGCTCGAGGTCGCACACCGGCATCATGGGCGTGTCGACGGGCGGGCGCGGGGCGCTTCTTATGGCAAGCCTGCACCCTGACCTGTTCCAGTCTGCCGCGGGCATCTCCGGCTACTATGACACCTCGGTGATGACGGGCAACCCGCTGCTCCCGACCGTGTATGGACCCTACGCCGGTTTCAAGGAACGATGGGAAAAGGACGACAACATCATGGAGCTTGCCGCGAATCTCGCCGATACGCCGGTGTACCTGGCGCATGGATTCAAGGACAGGGATATACCCATTGAGCAGTCCCAACTCCTGGGCATGAAAATCAGGCAGCTTCGAAAGCAGAGCCCCGGGAAATTCCCGCTGGAATTCCAGGAGCTCCCCCAAATGTCGCACGGATGGGTGTACTGGCGCCTTATGACCGGCGACGTGCTTTCCTTCTTCGACAAAACACTCGCCCGATGATTACCGCGGGTGTCGATATCGGATCCATCACCACCAAGGCGGCTCTTCTCGACGACGGGAAGCTGCTCGGGACCAGGGTGGGCTTCACAGGCTACCACGCGGAATCGGCGGGAGCAAAGGTGTATGACGAGCTTCTGCGCGATCTCGGGCTGGAACGGGGTGCCGTTGCGCGCCTGATCTCGACCGGCTACGGGCGCAACGCCCTCAAGATCGCGGATACCTCGGTGACCGAGATCACCTGCCATGCGGCCGGCGCCCACTACCTGGACCCGAACATCAGGTCCATCATCGATATCGGCGGACAGGACAGCAAGGCGATCGCGCTCGACGAGCGCGGGAAGGTGAGGGATTTCACCATGAACGATAAATGCGCCGCGGGCACGGGGCGCTTTCTCGAGGTGATGGCGCGCGCCCTGGAGGTAGATCTTGACGAGTTCGGGGCCCTGTCCCTGGAATCCAGGGAGCCTTCTAAAATAAGCAATCTGTGCACGGTATTCGCGGAATCTGAAGTGATTTCGTTAATCTCCCGCGGCGAGGCCCGAAACGATATCATCGCGGGAATTCATGAGTCGATCGCCGCGCGCGTCGTTTCCATGGCGCGCCGGGTGGGCGTTACGGAGCCCCTGATGATGACGGGGGGTGTGGCGAAGAACCTGGGCGTGGCACGAGCCCTGGAAAAAAAGCTGGGCTTCCCGATCGTGATATCCCGGTTCGCCCAGGAGAACGGCGCGATCGGCGCCGCGGTGATCGCCGCCGGTTAAGACGGCGGCTGTTTCCTGCCCTTGAAAAGGCGCTCCCAGAAGCCAAGCTCCTCGTCGCTGAGCACGGGATTTTCATCCTTTTCCGGTGTCCGCTCTTCGATCCATTTCCGGACGGTCTTGTTCATGTGCTCCGCGAACTCCTCGCTCGACTGCACCTTGGCGCGGTACCGCGTCACGTACCCGATAATATCCTTGTCCGAGGTCACCACGGTGATCATCCGCGGATTCGGGTCCTTCTTCACGAATTGCTTGATCAGGAAATCCGCCGAGTATTCCAGCGAGTAATAGACGTCGATCGAGCCGAACCGCTCGCTTTTGATCTCCAGCGCCTTCTCCTTTTTCCCGTCGAACACCACGATCACCTTCGCGCTCGTGATCTTCATGTATTCCTTTAATTTCCGGAGCAGGCCCAGCCTGGCTTCGTAGAGCATATGCTCGTACATAAGGCTTTCCAGGTCCGGGAACTTGTAGATCAGGTTGAAACCGTCGACAAGGTAGGCCATTGTTTCACGACGGCGATTTAACGAATTTTTCGATGCGCTTCATCGCCTCGGCGATGTTCTCCATCGAAGTCGCGAAGGAACACCGTATGTGCCCCTCCCCGGGGGCCCCAAACACCGATCCCGGCACCACGGCCACTTTTTCGGCCTTCAGGAGTCTCATCGCGAATTCCTCCGAATCGAGCCCCGTGGACGAGATCTTCGGGAAAACGTAAAACGCCCCCTCCGGGAAAAGGCACGGCAGCCCGATTTCGTTGAAGCGGTGCGCGATGAAATTCCGCCGGCGGGTATACTCTGCGCCCATGCGCGCCACGTCCTTTGACGCCTTTTCCAGCGCCTCGATACCCGCGTACTGTGAGAGCGACGGCGCGCAGAGGGCCGTGTACTGGTGGATCTTGAGCATTACGTCGATGAAGTATTTCGGCGCAGCCACGTACCCCAGGCGCCACCCCGTCATCGCGTACGATTTCGAGAAGCCGTTCAGGTACACGGTACGCTCTTTCATGCCGGGCAGGGACGCGATCGAAAGGTGTTTTTTCGCGTAAATTATGGAAGAGTAGATTTCATCGGAAAGCACGATAAGGTTGTGCCGAATCGCCAGCGCCGCGATCTCCTGGAGCGTTTCCAGCCCCATGCTCGCCCCGGTGGGATTCGCGGGATAATTGAGCAGTATCGCTTTCGTTTTCGGGGTGATGGCTTTTTTCAGGCGCTCCGTGTTTACGCGAAACTCCTCTTCAAACAACGCGGGCACCTTGACCGCGACCCCGTGCGACAGCGAAATCGTGGACGCATACGAGACGTAGCAGGGCTCGAAAATGATAACCTCGTCCCCCGGGTTCACCAGGGTGCGTAGCGCGATGTCCAGCCCCTGCGAAACGCCCATGGTGACGACGATTTCCGTCTCGGGATCGTACCCGGCGCCAAGCCCGGTTTCAAGGGTTTCGGCGATCAGGGTGCGCAATTCCAGGAGGCCCCGGTTGGAGGTATAATGCGTGTTTCCATCCCGTATTGCCAGGATTCCCGTATCGGAAATGCGCCAGGGCGTGACGAAATCCGGCTCGCCCACGCCCAGGGAAATGCAATCGGGCATGGAATATACAATGTCGAAAAATTTGCGAATCCCCGACGGGGGGATCGCCTTCGCCGCTTCCGCGAGCTGTGATTCGGGGCTGTTCTTGTGTACCAATGAGAGTTTCACGCGCGTTTTCCTTTCCTGTTCATCCGGTTGATTTCGCTCGAACCGGGTACTACAGGGATCGGCCTAATAATTCAATCATTATTTTTACCGGAGTGCACCATACAGGAGGATGAAGATGATGAACGAGGCGAGCACGACCAGGAAGAGGGCGAGCATCTTTAATTGTCTCAGTATCAACGCCGCCGCGAGGATCGCCGCTACGGCGATCCCCGTCGACAATCCCGAATAGTGGTGAACAAGGTCTCTCAGTGCATCCATGCGGCCTCACTTGGGGATTTTCTTGTAATCTTCAAGAAACCGCGCCACGCCCGCGTCCGTGAGGGGATGCTTGACGATGCTTTCAAATACGGAAAAAGGAATCGTTGCGATGTGAGCGCCCATAAGGGCGGCGTACTTAATATGCAGCGGATTGCGGATTGAAGCGACGATCACCTCGGTATCGAACGCGTAGTTGTCGAAAATGGTGATGATCTCCTCGATGACGTCCATCCCCTCCGCGGCGATGTCGTCCAGCCTGCCCACGAACGGGGAGACGTAGGTAGCCCCGGCCTTCGCCGCCATGAGCGCCTGGAGCGCCGAAAAACAGAGGGTTACGTTGGTCTTTATATTCTCCGCGGTAAGTATCTTGACCGCCTTGAGACCCTCCTTGATGAGCGGAATCTTAATAACGACGTTGTCTCCCAGCTTCGCGAGTTGCCTCGCCTCCGTGAGCATGCCCTCGCACTCAACCGAAATAACCTCGGCGGAGACGGGACCGGGAACCTCCTTGACGATCTCGGTCAGCACTTCCACGTAGGGCCGTTTGACCTTCGCAACCAGGGAGGGATTGGTGGTGACCCCGTCCAGGACCCCGTATTCCTTCGCCTTGCGGATTTCATTAATATCCGCCGTGTCGATAAAAAACTTCATGGTAATCCTCCTGTAACTCCGGTGGTAAATTTTCAGTACATGGGCTTGTAATCGAAATGGTGCTGCGCGGCGATAAAGCGAATGGTGCGGGTCTTTGAGCGCATGATAATCGAATGCGTCTGGGCGCCCCCCGAGAAAAAGTTCACCCCGGAAAGCAGCTCGCCGTTCGTGACACCCGTCGCCGCGAACACGATGTCGCCCCTGGTCAGGTCGCCCAGCGAGAATATGCGGTTGAGGTCGGTTTCGCCCGCGGCGCGAATCGCCTCGCGGTCCTCCTCGTTCCTGTAGATAAATCTCGCCTGCATGTCGCCGCCAAGGCACTTGATCGCGGCGGCGGCGATGACACCCTGCGTCGCGCCCCCGACCCCCATCAGGATATCGATAGGCTTGTCGATCATGGCCGCGGCGATCGCGCCCGAGATATCACCGTCGTTAATAAGCTTAATGCGGGCTCCCGTGCTCCTTATCCTTTCAATAAGTTCCGAATGTCTTTCACGATCGAGTACGCACACGGTGAGGTCTTCGATATACCTGTTTTTTGCCCTCGCCACCCGCTTGATATTGACCTCGGGCGACTGGGTAATATCGACGACCCCCTTCGCGTCCGCCCCGACGGCGATTTTTTCCATGTAGAGGGCCGGCGCCTTATAGATGCTTCCCTTCTCCCCCATGGCGATGCACGCTACCGCGTTGTTCCCGCCGTTCGCGCAGGTGGTTTTCCCGTCGAGCGCGTCCAGCGCAATATCGATCTCCGCGCCGGTTGCGTTTCCCACCCTGCTCCCGCCGGGCAGCGGGCTGCCCTCCCTGTCAAGGCCGCCCAGGATTATCGTCCCCTGGACCGAAATCGACGAAAATGCCTGCGCCATGGCGTCGATAGCCGAACGGTTGGCGCGTTCCGCGTCGCCCCGCCCCATCTGCCGTCCTGCATACAGGGCCGCCGCCTCGGTGACTCTCACTATTTCCAGTGCAAGGTTCCGGTCCAAGATTTCCCTCATATCCTCCGCAGAAGTATACCCCATTACCTGCTCCCTTTCAGGAGCAGGGAGTAAAGATTGATTTTTCTCGTCAGGTAATCAAGCGAATAATCATTCGCATGAACCGATCTGTTTTCGCGGCATTTTTCATACGCCTGTCTGATATTTTCCCAGGTTCGGGCGAGCTCTATCTGCCGCTTCTGTGCATTTTGCAGGGGAACGACGTAGAGCTTTTTGTTGAACAGACCCACGAATTGGGCTCCCACGGGATCGAACAGGATATCTTCGGCTTCAATCCCGAGGGTGCTGAATTTCCGTTCGCCGGTCACGTACATACAGGCCATGCCGTCCATCTGCATCGAGATTATTCCCGCGTAGTGGGAATACATTACGTTGGCGTTTAGAGAGCTTTCGAGGATCGAGGTCGATTTCATGCCGTCAAGCGAGAGCATGATCACGCCGTATCTCCCGGCGGCTCCCGTTCTGAACACCAGGGATTGCGGCCCAAGCCATGCGATTTCCGCTGCTGATGTTATTCCCTTAATGGCGGTACGCGTTCCATTTTGGACAAGCAGGGCATCGTACCCCCCGCCGCCCCCGCTCATTAAAAGCATCGCTCCCCGTCCGGGAGATGTCAGCGGAATGATGGGACCGGCAGGGGATGATATTTCACTATACCGTTTTTTTTCAAGGAGGACCTTTCTCACCCCCGTCGCAGGGAAGAACTCCTCCATGCCGCGGCTTGTTTCAAATACCACTGAATTTTCTTCACGCGGTATGTCAAAATCCATGAAAGGAAATTCCGACGGGAACGACGTCGTTTTCCCGGTCTTAAGATCGACGACGAGCATCTCGCTTGCCGGAATTCCGCGTGTACCCGTATCAAGGCGTTTGACCACCATGAAACCGCCTGTCGCGCACCGGGCGGCAGCAACCGTTCCCTTTATACGGGCGACCTCGGTTTTTTTGCCCGTACTCAAAGTATGCACCACTATCAGGTTTTGAGAAGAATCGGGAATTTCCTTAACATAACCCAGGGCGTCGCCGGATATCCAGCCGGCAAAGATCACCCCCGTATCGACCTCGGTCGCCCCTATGGCGGCATACATATCCAGCTTGAGCTGGATTATACGCGCCAGATCGACCGACGATTTCTTTATATAGAGGGCATCGAGATTGATGTCACGACCGATCCCGATCGAAGGAAATGCAAGGATAAGCGAAATTGCGCAAAGCCCGCCGACCAGCCTACTCCACCTTTTTATCTTTGATCTCAGTTTTTTCCTCATTCGGCTTGTCTGTCGCCTTCTTGGTTTCTTCTTTCGCGGGTTCCGCAGTCTTGCTCGCGTCCGCCTTCGGTTCTTCCTTCTTCGCTTCTTCCTTTTTCGGCTCCTCCTTCCCCGGTTCAACCTTCTTGGGAATGGACGGGATTATAAATTTCTGGCCCGGGAATATCAGGTCGGGGTCCTTAATCTGGTCCTTGTTCGCCTGGTAAATGAGGGGCCACAGCATGGGGTCCTGATACGCGTTTTGTGCGATCTTCCAAAGACAATCGCGGCTCGCCGGATTATACACGACGACGTACTCCGTCGCCTGGACGCCGGTCTGGACGTCGATTTTTTTATCGGGTGTCTTGTCCGCCTCTCCCGGTTTCTTCTCCGGCTCGACCTTCTTCTTGTCAAGCTCCGCCTGGACGCCTTTCTCGTCGGCGGCCTTCGTTTCTTCCCGCTTCTTGTCCACGGACGCGCCTATGGACGCAATGAGCGCTGCCGCCTCGTCGGCCTTCTGGAGCGACGCTTCGTACTGTTTCGTCGTTAAATCCTCGCGCCCCCTGGCCACCAGGCCCGCGGCCTTATCGATATCGGCACTGAAGGGTTCCTTTAAATCCGATTCGCCCAGTTTTTTCAGGCTTTTATCGGCGGCATCGAGCTTTTCCACGGCGACGCCCTGGTTTGTTTTATCCTTCGCGCTCGCCAGCAGGGATTCCGAATCCTTCACCTTCGCATGAGCTTCCTTTAAGGACTTGCTCTGGATATTGGTTTTGGCGTCGTTCAGGTGGGACAGGGTGGCGGCGATATCCTCCGCGGCGAATTCGTCACCCCTGTTTTTCTTGAGTTTGTCCGCTTCTGCCGCAAGGCTCTCTATCGCTTTTTCGAGCACGGGAACGCTCGCGAGCGCCTTGTCCCTGGCCTCGCCGGCCGGGACGGCCGCCTCCTTCGCTTTTTGGTATGATTCCCAGAACTTCTTTTCGCCCGCAAGGCTATCCGACTCCTTGATCATCGCGCTTGCCCTGGAGAATTCTTCCGGAGCGCTACGCTCGGCGTCGAGCTGTTCGGCCTCGGCGTAGACCTTCTTGACGCCGTCAAGCTCGTCTTTCGCGAGCGGCGGAAGGGACTTTTCGACGGCGTCCCGGCCCGCTTTCAATGAAAGCTCGGCCTCGGCCTTGGCCTTCTTCGCTTCCTTGTCCATAACCAGCGCATGGCTCCCCATGAGCTTGTCCTTTGCTGTTTTCAGGTCCTCGGGGGCGTATTTCTCGGCTTTCACCTCGGTCGCCCTGGTAATGGTGCTCTTTGCTTCCGACATTTCCCGGATCGGGACGTCCACATCGCACGCAAGGATGAACACCACAGAAGTGACGAGTGCCGCCATGGATGCAATTCGTATACGTGAATACCTGGTTCCGCTTTTCATAGGAATTCCCCTCGAAGCGCGAGTTTATGCAGTCTTCCGGAGAGTATTCCCGAACCCCATTTCTTTCAAGAAATTTTTAGCCTCCCAAAAGGTTTTGCCGAAGAGGATTATGCCCCATTTCGCGGGAGGGGCGCGCCTGCGTAGCCGAATGCGCATGAAAAAGAACTTGACAAATAATCGCAGGTAGCCATTATCAGGCCGAACATGGACGCGTCCGGAAGGCGGTCATGCTGCGAGCGCACAAGATGGAATGGCGCGACGAACAACAACAACAGCGCAGATACAAGCGCATACTTATCAAGAGCACACAGAGCCCATAGCCCAAGCTATGGGCTTTTAATTTTTTCAGGCAGGGATCTACAATGCTCAATTCCGAAGTACTTGTTCTCAACTCGGGATTCGTTCCCATCCGGATTACCTCGCTCAAGGAGGCAATTTGCCTGCTCACGTCCGAGAAAGCGGTTCCCGTGATCGAGGAGGACCGGTATGCGCGCTCGCCTTCCATCAGCATACGCATACCTTCTGTAATCTCGCTGGTCGGCTATTCCAGCTTCCCGAGGAAACGCGTCGCGTTTTCGAAGCTCAATGTCATTTATCGCGACGATATGAGGTGTCAATTCTGCGGGCATCGGTTCACCATGAGGGATCTTACCGTTGACCATGTGGTTCCGCGCAGCCGCTGGGAACAGGTGACGGGAAGGTCGCTCAGGGACGGATTTTCAACATGGAAAAACCTTGTGTGCGCATGCCGCTGGTGCAACGGCCGGAAGGGCAACAGGCTCATGCATGAAATCGGCTGGCAGCTTTTAAGGGAGCCATTCGAGCCCGAATATATGCCGCACCTGGTCATATCCGTCGACAAGGCCCAGAAAAAGGGATGGATTCCCTTCTGCGGCTTCAATGTAAAGCTTATCGAAATGGTGCGTACAGAACTGACCTAAAGCCTCTTCCGGGTATAATTCAGAAGACCGCCCTCACGCAGAATTTCCCGCTGGCGCCGCGTCGCCATGAGCACAAGCTCTATATCCCGCGATCCCGCCGTCACCGCGAGACGCTCTTTTTCCATGACCGATACGGCAAGGCCGCTTATCGAAAACTCATCCCCCTGCGCGATCGCGTCAAAATCGGCCTCGTTCGCGAACACGAGCGGAAGAATGCCGAAATTGATAAGATTCGCCGAGTGTATACGCTCGAACGATTTCGCGATCACGATGCGAACCCCAAGGTACATCGGGCAGATCGCGGCATGCTCACGGCTGGAGCCCTGCCCGTAACTCGCCCCCCCGACGATCGCGGTGAAGAGACCGTTCTTCTTCGCGTCCAGCGAACGCTTTGCGAACGCCGGGTCCACCCCTTCGAATACATACTCGCTGTATTTGGGGATATTCGACCGGTAGATGAGCCTTGCGCCGGCCGGCATGATATGATCTGTCGTGATTTTATCCCCGACCTTTAATCCGATAACCCCGCGTAATGCGTCCCTGAGTGCCTCGGTAAAGGGCGGTTCGCCGATATTCGGTCCGCGGAATATTTCCCGGTTTTCCTTCGAAGGCGCGATCACCATCGAATCATCGACGATGAACGAGGAGGGCATGGCCACCCCGGGGAACGAACCGGGAGGCATATCCATCGGGTCGGCCAGCGTGCCTTGAAGGGCGGACAGCGCCGCCGCCTCGGGGCTTACCAGGTAGACCTGACCGGACTTCGTTCCGGATCGGCCCTCGAAATTGCGATTATTGGTGCGCAGCGATATCCCGTTCGTGGAAGGCGCCTGCCCGGCGCCGATGCAGAAACCGCAGGTCGATTCCATGATGCGCGCGCCGCTGGCGACGAGCTCCGCGGCCGCACCGTCGCGGGCGATCATCTCAAACACCTGGCGGGAACCGGGCGAAACGACGAGACTCACGTCCGGGTGCACCTTCTTCCCCTTGAGTATCTGCGCCACCGTCTTGAGATCCTTGAACGATGAGTTCGTGCAGCTTCCCACCGCGACCTGGTCGACCTTGAGGCCCTTAATGTCGGAGATCTTTTTCACATTGTCGGGGGAATGCGGGCAGGCGACCATGGGCACGATTTCGGACAGGTCGAGCTCGATCACGCGGTCATACCGCACATCCTCGTCCGGGAGGACCTCCCTCCAGACGGACTCCCGCTGCTGCGCCTTGAGGAAGGCCCTCGTCACCGCGTCGCTCGGGAAGATCGAGGTGGTGACCCCGAGCTCCGCCCCCATGTTGGTGATCGTCGCCCGCTCCGGCACCGAAAGCGTTTCGACCCCCGGCCCCGTGTATTCCACCACCGTGCCCACGTTTCCCTTCGTCGTGAGTATCTGGAGTACCCGGAGGATGACGTCCTTCGCCGAAACCCAGGGGCGCAATGCGCCGGAAAGGCGCACATTGACCACAGCCGGGCAGGTCAGATAAAACGGGCCGCCGCCCATCGCTACCGCCACGTCCAGCCCGCCCGCCCCGATTGCGACCATGCCGAGCCCGCCCCCCGTGGGGGTATGCGAATCGGAACCCAGGAGCGTCGCGCCCGGACGACCGAAACGCTCCAGGTGCACCTGGTGGCAGATCCCGTTCCCGGCCCTGGAAAAGTATATCCCGAAATTTCCGTTCATGGTCTGCAGGTAGCGGTGATCGTCGGCGTTTTCGAAGCCGGTTTGCAGCGTGTTATGGTCCACGTACGATATTGAGAGCTCGGTCTGCACCAGGGGGATCCCCATCGCCTCGAACTGGAGGTAGGCCATGGTCCCGGTCGCATCCTGGGTGAGGGTCTGGTCGATTGTGATCCCGATCTCGGTACCCGGTTTCATCTCCCCGTCGGCAAGATGCTCCCTTAAAATTTTATGCGTTACGCTCTCACCCATATCTACGCTCCTATAAAACTGCTATTTCCCGATCATCTTAATTAATATCTGCGCGAAGCGGTCGAGGTTTTCGCGCGCTCCCCTGTAAACATCCGCCGGCCGGACAGGTGTTCCCTTCGTCCCTTCGAGCGCCTCCGCAATGACAGCGCGCGCATCCCGGGAATCCAGTCTATCACGGACTCCCAGGTTTTTCAGGGCGAATCTCTCAGGCGCCAGATCGCACAGGCGCGCATGGTATTCCGTGGGGTTGATCGCGACCACGGCGCACCCCGCGGCGCAGGCCTCGTACATCGTGATTCCGAAATGCGAGATCAAGAGCCTCGCTGAAAGAAGCATCCGGACGTAGTCCGATTGTCCCAGAACGGTTTGCGTGCCGTCTTTCGCGAGAAACGAGGAGACACCGGAAAATACCGCACAGCTTTTTCCCGCCGGAATGAGCGCGAGACCTTGTTCGAGATATTTCGCATTTGAATCCGCCCCGGCGTAAAAAAGGATATCCGTCGATTTTTCGATTTCTCCGGCCCCCATTTCTTCCAGGTCATGCAGAAAGCTGTACCCGTAGAGGAATAAATCGTCGCGCACGGGGGCGCGATGCTCCCGGTATTCGGTGGGGACCGGCAGCAGGTCAATGGTAAAGTCGGCCAACCTTCCGCCCGCGCCCATATCGTCCAGGACCAGCACCGGGGCGATTCTTTTTAATGTTTCGATTTCATGGGGGGTCGACTCGCGCATGTCCCTGACCAGCAGCATCGTTCCGTCCGGTGGGCTTGCCCCCGTGTGAATTGGCAGCCCTGGCGGAAGGAAGGAGGGGGCTTCTTCGATCCAAAGCGTGGCGGGGATGCCGTAATTTTTTCGAAGGTGCCACGCGAGGGAAGCCATCCGCTGGACATGCCCCATGCCGATTCCAGGGCCCCATGCGGTTCGAATTAATATCAGCGGATCATGCATCCTTCCGCTCGGAGTGGACCATGGGCCTCTGCTCGACCCCGGAGTTGATCTTGAGGAGGTCCGGATCCGTTTCGATTACCGAGATGACCTCCGACAGCGGGAAAACCTGCCCCGCATACACGCGTTCGTACACCGCGCGCGCGAAGACCATGTCCTCAGGGGTATCCACCGTGAGTCGCATCCCGGGAAAGGGATTCTTGAAATTCGCGGGAATGCGCTCGATGTTGAACAATTCGGGGTGTTCCTTGATATAAGGGGTCACATGTTCCCGGTGGTAGGTCTTGTCCCCGTTTCTATAGGCTTCCTCGAGGGCGCCGGCCTTGATGATTTCCACACCCGTTCCCAGGGGAAGATTTGTCACGGAACACAGGTCCGGCTTCGATTCAAGCGAGATATCGACGGCCATGGACGCGTACTCCGGATCGGTGAACGGGTTGTCTCCCGTCACCCTTACGATGAACTCCCCGCCGAACTCGCACAATGCGAGCCAGTATCGTTCCAGCACGTTTTCCATGGAGCCCACAAAAATCTTCGCGCCCATCGAGGCGGCGAGATCTATAATAGCGCGGTTTTCCTCCCCGATACACGTGGCGACCACGACCTCGTCCACGTGTTCGATACGCTGCGCCCTTTCTATGACGTGCGCCAGAAGCGGTCTGCCGGCCAGGTCTTCCATCGCTTTTCCGGGGAGACGCGTGGATTGCATCCTCGCCTGGATAATCGCGATTACGCGCGGTTTTATCTTGTTTCCGTTAAAAACTCCGTTCACGACCATATCAGTTTACCATTGGTTTCTAGAGATTGAAGGTGTACCACTCGTCGCAGGAGGCGCAGTCAGGGGCGCCGGGGAATTCCCCGCGGTAATCACTCAAAAAAAACGGAAGCGCACGCTGCCAGATATCCCCAAGGCTTTCACCGCTTACATCGCCCTTTGCGCACACGCCCTCTATGTCCTGCTTGCAGAACGCCACACGCCCGTCCGACAGGATAAACAAGTCCCGCTGCAGGTGCCAGCACGGGGTCCGGTCGAGGGGCGAGAGGTCCGAATAACGGCGATCCTTCAGCCTTCCCATATACGTATTCTGTTTCTGGAGGAGTACCGTTACCCCTGCTTTCTCCCAGAAATCGTAAAAATCGTCCAGGAATGCCTCTGTCTCGTTGATCTTCATTATCTGCACGTAAAGAGATTCCTTACCGGGAAGAAATTCCCTTAACGCTATCAGGTGGTTGCTCGCCGGGGAAAAGTAATCCTTCCCGTGGATGGTCCTGTACGTTTCCCCGTTATACCCGTTCATGTTCGCGATGACCTTGATCCGGGGATCGCGCTTCTCCGCGATGAAACTCCTGAAATTATCATCCGCATAAATGGCGTTCGTTTCAATGACCAGGTTTTGCACGACCTCTTCGCGAAGTGCGGCATCGCATAACTCATAGAAGCTGCCGTGCATGAGCGGTTCCCCCGACCCGCCCAGGCTGATCGAGTACGGCAGGCCGAATCCGCGCATGTCGGAAAGAATTTTCCGGTACACGCCGGGATCAATGTCCGGGCGCGCCCTCGTAACCGCGGAGCGGTAGCAGAAAATGCATTCGAGATCGCACCGTCCGGTAAGCTCCACCTCCAGGTATGAAGGCCCCGCGTAGAGGGTTTCCGGATGGGCGTGTATAAGGTCGCGAACGGATACATAGGGGGGGACGCCTCCGCCGACTTCGGCCAGATTCTCGAGAATCTTGTGTTCCCTGGGGTCGCCCGAACGGAAATTCAGGCGCTTGTCCCTGATATCCGGATCCTTGTAGAAAAGCTCCACGTCGAACTGGTTGATATTTTTGCGCACCGCGTCCCCGAGCGGCATGAGCGCTTCCTTCGAATCCGGAACCGACTGAACGAGCTCCCTCGACATGATCTCACACGCGTATCCCGCGGGCAGGTTTTCGGAGTAGGTGAATTCGGCAAGGTACCGGCGGTGCAGGTCGAGCATTTCAATCACGATACCTGCGTCGAGGAAGGGCGAATCGGCATATACCTTGAGTGCGTGTTCGCAATCCGCCTCGGTGAAAAATCTTTTCCAGAAGGAAATATCGTCCCGGTCGTCGCGCACGCATGCCCCCGGCGCGCCCGAAAGCGTTCCCTTGTAGGCTGCCGGAACGGAGTAATACACGGATGAATCCGGGACCGCGGACAACCTGTGCTTCAGCACCTCGGGAAGATAATCGCCCTTGAAAGCCAACTGAGAATCGGTCATGCCTTCATCGACGTAGAGGACGACGGCGATTTTCAAGGAGTTAACCCTTCATGTAATCCTGCAGGTAAATCTTGATATCAGATTCCCTCCTGCGCTGGTTGATCCATTTGCCGAACTGTTCCACCATCTTCTGCTGGAACAGCATGTTGAGCACCTTGTCCTCGACGGACTCGAACGAGGTCTGCCTTTTCCCCAGGAACTTGACGATGTGGTATCCATACGACGATTTGATGACGTTCGATAGCTGCCCCGGCTGGTTCATCGTAAATACCTGGTTTGCGAAATAGGGGTCCATCTCCCCCAGTTCCATCCAGCCCATGTCGCCGCCGTTTTTCGCCGTGGGGGCGTCTTCCGAGTATTGCGCCGCGAGCGCCTCGAACGCTTCCCCCTGGTACACCCGCTGCGTGAGCTCCCTGAGCGCCTCGCTCACCCGGCGCTCCTCGGCGGGCGAATTGTCGCGCGGCCGCATGAGGATGTGCTTCACGTTCACCTCGAAACCAAGCTTTTCGAGATTGGCATTGTACCACGCGAGCATCTCCTTGCGGGTGGGGGGCGATACACCGATCGCGATCGACATCACCTGCTCGGTCATCATGGATTTACGCAACTCCTCCCTGTAATCGGCGAAGGGGATGTTTTCGGTCTTTTCGATTCTCTGCTTGAAATCGTCCATAGTGGCGATATTGTTCCGCGCCATGATCTTCTTGATATGGTTTTCGATCTTCTCGTCGCTGATCAGTATGGCCTGGTTGTCGGCCTCTTCCGCGACGAGCGCCTCCTCGATGAATTTATCCAGGATGCGGCTCATCCCCTGGGCCTGCCCGATCGCCTGGAGGGCGTTCCTCTGCTGGAGCCGCGTATACCGGTCGATCACCTCGCTTTCGACTATCGGTCGCTCGTTCACGACCGCGATGACCCGGTCCAGCACCTCCCAGGATTGCACGGCCGCGGCCGGACCCACGATTATGGTCATGCAGAGAATCATCAGGAGCGCGTATTTTTTCATGGGTTACCCGTTTATCTCGAGCTTTTTTATCTCCGATCCATTGTTTCCGAAGAACATTTCCTTCAGGCGTTGAATGGTATCGGTTATGTCCGAGGCGTACAGCTCAATATGGCCGGCGCCGCCCCCATTTTCAAGGTTTTTTTCTTTTAATATGGCGCGCACCTCGCGCGCGATCTCGATCCCCGTGTCGACGAGGTCTATTTCCGGGTACACGCCGTTTATAGCCGTTTTCAGCAGGGGGAAATGCGTGCACCCGAGAATGACTGTCCTTACGCCTTCGTCGTAAAGCCCCTGCATGTACCGCTTCGCGGTCAGCCTGGTTATCTCGTCGTCAAGCCACCCCTCCTCGGTAAGGGATACGAACAGGGTCGCATGGCGCTGCATGACCTGGATGCCGCTTCTGAGCAGGTTGATCGCCTTCACATACGAGCCGCTGTTTACGGTCGCCCGGGTCGCGATCACCCCGATCTTGTCCCCCTTCAGGCGCGCGCAGGAGGCGCGTGCGCCCGCGTCGATCACGCCTATGATGGGAAGGGCATATTCCTTTCTCAATACGTCCAGCGCCACAGCCGATGAGGTGTTGCACGCGATCACGAGCATTTTCACATCCCGCGAAAGCAGGTATTCCGTGATCTCCCGGGAATACCGCACCACCGTATCGATTGAGCGCGTCCCGTAGGGGAACCGTGCGGTATCGCCGAAATAAATGATGTTTTCCGACGGCAGGAGGTCACTGATAGCCTTGCACACGGTGAGCCCCCCCACCCCCGAATCGAAAATTCCTATGGGCCTGTCATCCATTGGAGTGCGTTCCGTCCTTGCGCGTCGATCTTTTAAAAAGCATGTATTCGATACCGTCCACGAGCGCCTGCCATGACGCCTCTATGATATTCGCCGATACGCCTACCGTACCCCAGTGGTTTCCCCTGGTTTTCTGTTCCACCAGCACCCGCACCGATGAGCCGGTGCCCTCTTTCTCGTTGAGTACCCGCACCTTGTAGTCGGTGAGTTGAAGTTCCTGTATTTCCGGATAAAATTTGTCAAGCGCTTTGCGTAGCGCGTTATCCAGGGCCGCTACCGGGCCGTTACCGTTCGCCGCGGTATGCTCCTCCCGCCCGTCCACCTCCACCTTGATGGTCGCCTCGCAGGTGATGGTGCTGTTTTCATCCTTTTCCGTGATGACGCGAAAGCCCTTGAGGCTGAAAAACGGCGTATATTCTCCCGTCGCCCTCCGGATGAGGAGCTCGAAGGAGCCCTCGGCCGCCTCGAACTGGAAACCCTGTTCCTCCAGGTCCTTGATCTGCTGGATGATCCGGGCGGGAAGCTTCACCGCGCGATCGAGCGTAATGCCCATCTCCTTCGCTTTCACCTCGATGGTGCTTTTGCCCGCAAGCTCGGATATTAGCACGATCCTCCGGTTGCCCAGGAGCTCCGGATCGACATGCTCGTAGGTGCGCGTATCGCGCTTCAGCGCGGAGACGTGGATACCGCCCTTATGACCGAACGCCTTGTCCCCCACGTAGGGCGCGCGCTCGTTATGGGCGAGATTCGCGATTTCGCTGATATACCGGCTCACCTCGGTGAGGAGAGAGAGCCGCTCCCGCGCGCTGCACTCGTGGCCGGTTTTAAGGACGAGGTTGGGGATGAGCGCGGTGAGATCGCAGTTCCCGCACCGCTCCCCGTACCCGTTTATCGTTCCCTGTACCGAGCGCGCGCCGGCCATGACCGAGGCCAGGGAATTCGCGACCGCGACGCCCGCATCGTTGTGAAAATGCACGCCCACGGGAAGGCCGGTGGTCCCGACCACGGCCCTGGTGATATCGGCGGCGACATGCGGGAGGGTGCCGCCGTTCGTGTCGCACAGGACCAGCATATCGGCCCCCCCCGCCGCGGCCTTCTCGAGCACGCGCAGGGAGTAGTCCCTGTTGTTCAGGTAGCCGTCGTAAAAATGCTCGGCGTCGAGGAAAACCTCGAAGCCCTTGTCCTTGAGGAACGCGATCGTATCGTAGATGAGTGCGAGGTTCTCGTCCAGGCCGATCCCCAGCGCCTTTTCCACGTGGAAATCCCACGTCTTCGCGACGATCGTGAGGGTCTTCGCCCCGCAGGTGACGAGACTTTGAAGAAGCTCGTCGTCTTTAATGGCGACATTCGGCCGTTTCGTGGAGCCGAAGGCGGCGATTCTCGCAAAGCCCGGTTCCGCCGTGCGCATCTCGGAGAAAAAGACGTCGTCCTTGGGGTTGGATCCCGGCCATCCGCCCTCGATATAATCGACGTGCAGCTTGTCGAGCTCCCGGGCGATACGGATCTTATCCTGCGTGGAAAACGATATCCCGAACGTCTGGGCGCCGTCCCGCAGGGTCGTATCGTAGATTATTATTTTTTTATCTTCCATACTCTGGTTTTTTATCCGCGCCTCGCGGCGGCGCGGGAGCGATTCCGGAAAAATGGCATATATACGGTCAAATATGTTTAATTCAAGCTATTTTTACCGCTTCACTGCGTATCGAGCACGGCGCGCATCAGATCGGGCTTGTTGGTAAAAATTCCGCTCACTCCCGCCCTGACTAATCGGGCGATATCCCTCTTCGAATTTACCGTGTACACGTTCACGGGGATGTGGTTGTTCAGTATCTCCTCCATCCATTCATTGCCCAGTTCCTCCCTAGAACAATTGAAACAATCCGCATTCATGCCTGCGACGATTTCCCTGGGGCCCATATTCCTGAAATGTTTCTTTTTATAAAGCACGGCAATGGGGGCCGATTCATCCACCTGCCTGAGGTGCGCGAGCGCCCGGGGATCGAAGCTGGAATACACCACGTGACCGTTCATGCCGCTTCGCGCGACCAGGCCGAGCACCGCCTCTTCGATCCCGCCGCGGGCCGCGTCCCCCACCGCTTCCGTCTTGATCTCCACGTTTATCGCGAGCCTTCCCCTGCACAGCTCCAGCACCTCCTCGAGCGCGGGCACTTTTTCGCCCGCGAATCGTCCGGCGAACCATGAACCCGCGTCCAGGGCGCGGATCCCGGCGAAGCTAAAATCCGCCACACGCCCGCGGCCGTCGGTGCATCGGTTCACCCGTTCATCGTGCATCACGACGACCTCCCCGTCCCTGGTGCGCTGCACGTCGAGCTCGACCATGTCGGCGCCCATCTCAAGTGCCCCCTTGAAGGACGCAAGGGTATTCTCCGGGAAATAGGCGCAGGCCCCCCGGTGACCAATCACCGTGCAGGAGGCCGACGCGGCGTGTGCATAAATAAATTCCCTGTACGGTCTCATGCACCCTCCCTCATTATGGTTGATTTATTGCGGCGTGCGTTCCATGATGCGTTCCAGTCGAATCGCATCCTCAGCATGGGGCCGGCCGATGATAACTGTCGAGCAGATAATCTCGCTACTCAAGCTCAAACCTCATCCCGAGGGCGGTTTTTTTTCCGAGACCTATCGGTCCGGGGAGTCCATTCCCGGGGCCTCCCTCCCCTCAAGGTATTCCGGTGAGCGGGCGCATTCAACCGCGATCTACTACCTGCTCGCCGGGGAAAACCGCTCGGCGATGCACCGGGTGCGCAGCGATGAAATCTTCCATCACTACCTGGGCGACCCTGTGGAAATGCTGCATCTTTTCCCGGACGGCAGCGGGAGGATCGTGATCCTGGGCCCGGACCTCCCGGGAGGAATGGCGCCGCAGGTCCTGATACCGCACGACTCGTGGCAGGGCGCGCGCCTTGTGCCCGGGGGCGCATTCGCCCTCATGGGGGCCACGGTCTCCCCCGGATTCGATTTCTCCGATTTCGAGCTGGGCGAGAGGGGCGCACTCACCGCGCGCTATCCCGAATTCCGCGACCTCATAACCGCGCTCACATGAGCACTCTCTGCGGAATCATCTTCGATCTCGACGGAACGCTTCTCGACACCCTGCGCGATATCGCCGATTCCATGAATACGGCCCTGCGCGCCCTGGGATACCCTTCCCATCCCGTCGACGATTACCGGCTCATGATCGGTACCGGCGTGGACGACCTTGCGCGCCGATCGCTCCCGGAGGGCGTATCGGACCCGGCGATTATTCAGAAAACTATTTCCGTAATGCGCGAGGAATACGGAAAGAGGTGGGCCGATACTACCCGTCCGTACGAGGGCGCTCAGCCCCTGCTTCGTGCGCTCAGGGAGGCAGGCGTCCCCATGGCGGTGCTCTCCAACAAGCCCCAAGAATTCACAGAAATGTGCGTCCGCAGGTTCCTGGATGAATCGAGCTTTTCCATTGTCATGGGCTCGTCGCCCGATTTCCCCAGGAAACCGGACCCCGCCGCCGCGCTCCATATCGCGAAGGTGATGGGAATCGATGCCGCGGCGCTCGCCTTCGCGGGAGACTCCGGCACGGATATGGACACCGCGGCATACGCGGGCATGTACGCGGTGGGCGTGCTGTGGGGTTTCCGGAAACGGCAGGAACTTGTAGATCACGGAGCCCGGTACCTTGCGGCGCACCCGGGGGACATCCTGAAGCTCTTCTCCGGGGATGCGCGCTGAGACAGGCAGCCTGCTGCCCTCGTCGCCGCGCACTCAAGGGTCTTATTCCCTTGCATTCCCTGTGCCTGACAGGTATACTATTACCGGTTATTAAATTTACACACGCAGTATGGCACAATCACTCGAAAGGTACAGGCGTCATGGCTATTGTCGTCATGCTGGTCGGCTTCTTCATCTGGATCATTTTTATACGCAGGTTCCCCTCAATTATTATAAAAACAGCCCTCTGGGAGCCTCCGCATCATGCCTCGTCGCTTCCCCTTGTCCTCGTCGTCGAGATGGGATCCGACGAATCGTTTCCCCAGCTCTGGCGCAGCATGGGATCGTTCGTCGATTCGATCGCGATGGCAGGTATCGCCATTGTTTCATACCGGGATATCGACCCCACACTCATTAATAACCTGAATCCCCGGGCAGTCATACTCACGGGATACCATCAGGCCCTTTCTGCTTATAATCACGACGACATGACCGCATTGTTCGCCTTCCTGCGCACAACGCGGGTGTCTGTGCTGGGAATCTGCGGGGGGCACCAGTTTATAGGGCTTGCCTTCGGGACGCGCATCGTGGAAATGGGTTTCGAGGAGAGGGGCTACGTGCATTTTGAGCGGGAAGCGGAGGATCCGATATTCGCCGGGGGCGCCGATACACCGATTGTCTACAATTGGCACTCCCTCATGGTGGATCGCGTACCGGAAGGATTCGTCCTGCTGGGCAGGAATACATGCTGCATCCAGGCGGTTCGGCACGCCGAAAGGCGCATCTACGGCATTCAGTTTCATCCCGAATTCGCGGGCAGGTCCCGGCAGGACGGATGCATCCTCGTGAAGAATTTCCTGCGACAATCCGGCATCCGCGTGAAAAATGATCCATTATCGCCGCGAATCCCCGATTAATCTCCCGCCTGGCTGCGGGGCGTCTTGACCCGGGAGAATCCCCGCCGTATTATAATATAATTCCGGACAAATTCCACAATGACCGGCGGAGGCCCATGGTGAAACCCAAACAGATACAGCAGGTTATCAGGGAGCACAATAATTTTTTCGCGAGCGGGGCCACCCGGGAGTACGCATTCAGGATTCGCCAGCTCAAAATCCTCAAAAAGGCCCTGCGCGACCATGAGGAAGAGATTATGGACGCGCTCTTCAAGGATTTCCGCAAATCGAAGTTCGAATCGTATGCGAGCGAGATCGGGATCATTTACCCGGACATCGATTTCGCGATAAAGCACCTTCGCTCGTGGATGAAGCCACGCAGGGTATCCACCTCCATCGTGCATTTTCTCTCGAAAAGCGTCGTGTATTCCCAGCCATACGGCACGGTGCTTATTATCGGCCCGTGGAATTATCCCTTTCAGCTCGTCATTACGCCCCTTGTGGGAGCGATCGCCGCAGGCAACACGGCCATAGTCAAGCCGTCGGAGCTTTCCCCGAACACGTCCTCGCTTATCGCGCGCATCATTAAAAAGATCTTCCCCGAAAACTACGTCACGGCCGTAGAGGGCGGGGTGGATGTTTCCAAGGCGCTGCTTGCGGAGCATTTTGACTACATCTTTTTCACCGGGGGGACTTCTATCGGCCGTACCGTCATGGAGGCCGCGGCAAAGCACCTCACGCCGGTGACGCTTGAGCTGGGGGGTAAAAGCCCCACGATCGTCGATAAGGATGCCGACCTTTCTCTGGCCGCAAAGCGAATTGCATGGGGAAAATTTTTCAACGCCGGCCAGACCTGCCTTGCACCCGACTACCTGCTGGTTCACAAGGAAGTCAAAGAAAAATTCCTGGCAGCTCTGGCAAAGACTATCGACGATTTTTACGCCAAAAACCCGAAGGCAAGTCCCGACTATGCCCGCATTATCAACGCCCGCCACTTCTCCCGTCTCGATGCGCTCATGAAGGATGGGGCGATCGTATACGGCGGGCAGCGCGATCCCAAGGACCTCTTCATCGCGCCCACTATCATCGATAACGTCAAGCCCGGCAACTCGATCATGACCGAGGAGATTTTCGGCCCGGTGCTGCCGGTCATGACGTTCGAAAAGATCGACGAGGTTATCTCGTTCGTGAATGCGCGCCCAAGGCCACTGGCGCTTTACTATTTCTCCGGGGACAGAAAATCCCAGAAACGCGTGCTCGCGGAAACCTCCTCGGGCGGGGGATGCATCAACGATACGGTATCGCAGTTCGGCAGTGAAACCCTTCCCTTCGGGGGAATCGGCGAAAGCGGGATGGGAAGCTATCACGGAAAAGCGAGCTTCGATACCTTTACGCACCGGCGAAGCATACTGGTCCGATCCAATAAGATAGACATGCCCCTGCGGTATCCTCCGTATCGCAACAAAGTAGCGCTGCTCAAGCGGCTCTTCCGGATAATCGGTTAAAGCGGTTTCCCACCCCCGGGAAGCGCCCCCGCGGAAAAAATGTTTTGACTCCGTCGGGGCTAGCCGGTCTTTTGAGTCATCATCGACATACCGGAGTATAAATGGCTACTGACGAAATGTACATGGATGACAAGGACATCCAGATTGACACCCAGCTTTTCGAGAGCGACCTGATCGCGATCGACCAGATTCTGCCCGCACAAATATATATCATTCCCATCCGCTACCGCCCCATTTTCCCCGGGATCGTCACCCCCCTGATAATTTCGGAGGGGAGGTTTACCGACGCGATCGAAAAAGTGCTCAACACGACCCGCACGATTGGACTCGTCCTTCTTAAAGACGACAATGTTGAGGATATCGTTCCCCGGGAGCTCTATACATATGGAACGGCGGCGAAAATACTCAAGAAGATCAACCTCCCCGACGGCGGGATCAACGTGCTTATCAACAGCATCAAGCGCTTCACCATCAAGAAGATAATCTCGGAAAAACCGCACATCATCGCCGAGGTCGAATACCTGGACGATGAACAGGTCAAGAAGAACATGGAGCTCAAGGCGCTCACCCGCGCGGTCCTTTCCCAGCTCAAGATGCTTTCGGAAAACAATCCCCTTTTTACCGAGGAGATGAAGCTCACGATGGTGAACGTGGACGAACCCGGAAAGATCGCGGATTTCGTGACCTCCATCCTCAACCTCGAGAAGAGCGAATACCAGGACATCCTGGAAACCGTGAACGTGAAGAAGCGGCTCGAGAAGGTACTTCGCCTGTTACAGAAGGAACTCGAGGTGCTCTCGATCCAGAAAAAAATCCAGACACAGATCAACGACAAGATCGACAAGCAGCAGCGCGAGTACTACCTGCGCGAGCAGCTCAAGGCGATCAAGAGCGAGCTGGGCATGGAGGAGGACGAGCGCACCCGGGAAATCAGGGACATGCGCAAGAAGCTCGCCGACCTCGTACTTACGGGAGAGGCGAAGGAAAAAGCGGAGGAAGAGATCGAGAAACTAACCCTCATGGATGTGAATACGTCCGAGTACTCGATCACCAGGAATTACCTCGATACGCTGCTCGCGCTTCCGTGGCGCCACAAGACCGATGACAGCCTGGATATCCTCCGCGCCGAAAAGATACTCAATAAGGATCATTACGCGCTCGACGACGTCAAGAAGCGCATCCTCGAATTTCTCGCGGTCCGCAAGCTCAAGCCGGATGCGCGCGGCTCCATCATTTGCCTTATCGGGCCGCCCGGCGTGGGGAAAACCTCGATGGGCCAATCGATCGCCAAGGCGCTCAACAAGAAATTTTTCCGGATGTCTCTGGGCGGGATGCGCGACGAGGCGGAGATCAAAGGCCACAGACGCACCTATATTGGCGCGATGCCGGGCAAGATTATACAGGGGATCAAAATCTGCAAGTCGCGGAACCCCGTATTCATGCTGGATGAAATCGACAAGCTCGGTGTGAGCTTCCAGGGGGATCCCGCGTCCGCGCTGCTCGAGGTTCTTGATCCCGAACAGAACGCGGAATTTCGCGACCACTATTTAGACGTTCCCTTCGACCTGTCCGACGTATTCTTCATCACCACCGCGAATACGCTCGACACCATTCCGCCGGTGCTCGCGGACCGTATGGAGATCATCCGTCTTTCCGGGTATATCACCGAGGAGAAATACGAAATCGCACGGCGCTATCTCATCCCCAAGCAGGCCCAGCGGCACGGCCTTCCCCGTCCCGCGCTTCAGATCGACAAGAGGGGGCTCATCTACATCATCAACGGGTGGTCGCGGGAGGCCGGGGTGCGCACCCTCGAGAGGAACATCGAACGCATCTGCCGCAAGCTCGCGTCCCTGGTCGCCCGTGATCCCTCATTCAAGCACAAGGCGATGAACAACGATACGATCCGGGAATACCTGGGTCCGGAAACGTTTATCGACGACGAATTGACCCATGTAGTGAAGCCGGGCATCGTGGTGGGGCTCGCCTGGACGAGCTACGGGGGCGCAACGCTCCTCATCGAGGCGCTTGCAACCGAAAACACGAAGGGGGGCGCGCTCAAACTCACCGGGCAACTGGGAGAGGTGATGAGCGAATCGGCGAATATCGCCTATACTTATGTGCAGCATTTATTGAAGGGCGATGAGAATGCGAAAAAGATCTTCCAGTCACACACGCTTCACCTTCATATCCCGGCGGGGGCAACCCCCAAGGACGGCCCCTCGGCGGGAATCACGATGGCATGCGCATTGTACTCCCTCATTTCCGGCCGGGTCATCAAGCCAAGGCTCGCGATGACGGGCGAGCTGACGCTGAGCGGTAAGGTCTTTCCCGTGGGCGGGGTAAAAGAAAAGGTCATCGCCGCCCGGAGGGCGGGGTTGAAAGAAATCATTGTCCCCTCACAGAACGCAAAGGATCTTGCCGAAATACCGGGCTACGTCAAGAAAGGCTTGAAATTTCACTTGGTAGGGGATATCAGTGATGTAATAGCGCTCGCGTTCGGGAAAAATACAAAAAGGAGCCTGGGATCATGATAATCAAAAATCTGATGGAAGACATCGTCACCAACATGGTCAAGGAAGTATTAAAAAAGGATTCGAGCATACCCCGGTCGGAGATCTACGAGCAGGACATCATCGCCTATGCCCTGAACCGCGTGCCCCCGCGCTATATCACGAGCGAGCGCGGCATCATACACGGAAAAATGGACAGCCGGTTCCATTTCCAGCAGCGCACCGACATCCTTTTCCTCATCCACGAGGCGATTGAAAATATAAAAAACAGGCGGAGCACCATCGCCCATTCCAATTATGACGAGATTATCAGGAAAAACCGGTTTCTCCCCCATCTGATGGGCGAGGTGCTCGAGGAAACCACTTTTTCGATTATTCCGGAAGTCGAGATCACGCTCATCTACGACAACAAGCCCGTCGCCATGATCGACGACGGGTGGAAAAACCCGTTCACCACTAAAAAATCAACGAAAGGTTATTATCATTTCTGGCCCGTTCTTCCCGAGGAGGAGCTCGAAAACAAAAAGGAGCTTGCGTTGAAAACGGTATTCAAACACCCGAAATTCAACCCAAAGGAGGTGGAGTTCTCGGTCCGCGTGATGGACTCCATCAATCTCTACGAATCCCGGATCATCCCGATCGCCCTTTTACAGATAAAGGATGGTTCCGATATTTCTTTCCTCTACGAGTGACCGGCATGCGAACGATTATCGCTCCCCTCCTCGCAACATTTATTTTCCTGGCCTTTGCCGGCGCGCTTCCGGCGCAGATAAAGGGCACCTCGATGGGAGGAATTACCACGGTGGTCTCGGACGGCGCGTTCGACGCCGCGCGCAATCCCGCGCTCCTGGTCACCCAGAAATCTCCCCACTCGTTCGGGGCTTATGCAAAATATCGACCCTATTTCTACTCCGATTTTTCCCTTGGCGAAAATACGCAATCGATTGAACGCTCGGACCCCGAAACCTTGACCTTTGGCGCGATCACTGCCTATTCCTATTCCTCCGGTTCCACGATCATGGGTTTCGCCATTGGGGAGGCGGGCGGCGATCTGTATAATGCATCGAAAGTGGAACAAAAAATTTTCACCCCGTCCGGGGAACTTCGATCCACCGAGGATGAGGTCGAACTTAATCCCTCTCTTGTCTTTTCGCTTGCCTTTCCAGTTGGCGACTCGAGCTCTATCGGTTTTCAAGTTGGAACCGCATACAATATTAAAACAACGGATACCGTGGAAAAATTCTTTTTCAACGGCCCTCCCATAACGCATACACAAACACTGACGAAAGAGAAATCGGCCACAGCAATTTCGGTCGGTGCGGGATTCGGATACCTCTTTTCCACCCCTGACAGCCAGGCGGGGATACTTATCCGGACGGGAAATGCAGAGCTTTATTATGAAACGATGGACCTAACGTTCGAAGACCTGGACGATACGATCAGCGGTATGGGACAGGCGGGACTATTGAAATATTCCAAATCCGTCACCTCGAAAAAGCGCATGCGCTACAGCGACCCGGCCAGCATCGCGGTGGGGGGCTACAAGCGCTTCACCCCGCTGTTCGCCTGCGCGTTCGAAAGCGTCTATACCCTCGAAAATGCGTATCCCTCGAAGGCCCTTGATGACCAGGAAAGCACCAGCGATACCGACATCGTCGAAATACAGCTTAAAAAGACTTATACAAAAATGCAGTCGAAAATCGATGTCAAAGGTGGTGTCGAGCTCAATGTCATGCAGCAGCTCGCGTTCACGCTTGGAGTGGGTTATTCGACATCGGAAATGTCATCGAGGACCGGGAGCGAAAATTCAAACAGTTCCCGATCCCAGAGCAAGGTCGATATACTTTACGCTACCTTTGGCGCCCATTATGCCCTTGATGAAAAAACCTGCCTGACCATGACGGTCTTTTATGCCGACGTTGAGGGATCGTTCCGCGTCCAGGAGAATAATTTTTCGCTGGATGTCAAGGCGCCCACACGCTTCATCGATACGGGCCTGGGCGTTACGTCGAAATTCTGATCGTTTACATCACGTCGTCCAGAAACCGAAGTACCCTCATGAATACCCGGTGCGATCCCTCGCCGTTCACGATGCCGTGACGATCCGCGAATAGCCTGCATAGTTCCTTGTTCCTGCACCCGATCCGGTCGAATATTTCCGGTCCGCTTACGGGATTGACGACCGGGTCGTTCGATCCCTGGATGATGAGCGCGGGGACGCAAAGCTCCGGCAGGTTCTGGTCGACCACCCGCATAAATTTTTCAAGCTGGGCCACCCCGCGCACCGGATTCCTGAAATAGTTGATATGCTGGTTTTCAGGCGTATTGGCGACGAATTCCAGTTTCCCCTTCTTCACGCTGAGCCTGTCCATGAAATTGTTCCAGTGGACGATCGTGGACGCCATCCGCGATCCGATATTATTGATCCTCAGGGGGGCATTGATCGAAACCATCCCCGCGAATCGGTCACTCTTATTCACGGCCTGGAGGAGGGCAAGCCCCGCACCGGTGGAAAAACCGACGACGGCCATCCTTTTTACGGTGTTCTTGAGCACGACATATCCCCGATTGACCGATTCGTACCATTCCTCCCATGTACGCTCCTGCAGATCCTCCGGCGCGGTGCCATGACCGCGCATGCGCACCCCGTACACCGTGAAACCCCTGCGATACAGAAATTCACCCAGCGCGCGCATCTCCTCGGGCGCCGCCATGTACCCGTGTACCAGGAGGACGCCCTTACTGGAAAAAAAACGCTTCAGGAAGAAGGGCCTTCCTATATTCCGCGGTTTGCTTTCCCCTTCAATGAAGTATTTCTGGTAATCCTGTTCGAAATATTCCAGATCGAGCGCGCGGTACATCTTCCGTATCCTCCTCCTGAGGATGCACGCCGGGGCGCGCATTACCGCGTTCAGGTTGCGGACGACTTGATCGAGGGGCTCTATCTCATTGCGCAGCACCTCGACGATGTTATCCTTGCGGATATCGTGGAATTCGTAGAGCTTCGAAAACCGATCCCGGTTTTTATAGATAAAGCCCTGTTCCTCAGAGATCAGGCCGTCGGACTTTGCGGCGTCCATGAAGCTCACGAAGCGCGCGTGCAGGTCGTCAGTGAGAAGGTAGTTCTGCCTCATTTTCAGGGTGGTGTGGTGTGATTGCATCGTGACGGACTGTATGCGATCGATCGCAAGGTACGCCCTGTTCTTGAAATCGTCCACGCGGATCTTCCGGCGCCGATATCGCTCAAGGATGTAGGCGAAGATATGATCGTGGTTCACCGTGGTCATACCGTAGATTGCGTACATATATCGGTACATCAGGTCCAGTGCCTCCCTGCTGAAGTGGAGGTCGCCCTTGATTTCGATCGCGGAGAGATAGAGCTTTTCGTTCCCGATCGCCCGCCGGGTAGCCCCCGAGGAGAGGTATTCCTTCATGTAAATGGGCGCGCCAAAATTGATGTCGATATCGACGCCCTCGGTAATCATGGTGCCCTCGACTTCCAATTCCTCCTCGATCCTCTCCGGGAGCGTGTGCACGAAATAGTTCGCAAGGCGGTTGATCGCGTTGTTCCTCGCGCGTATGGGAAAATAGGTAATATTGACGGGGACGATGCACGTCTCCAATCCCGTGATTCGCTCCACCTCCCCCGCGGAACCGAGTTCAAAGTGTCCGATATACTCCTGCAGCTCCCGCTGATTGCCGTTTTTCAAAAGATGGGCCATTTTCGCCCGGTAAAATTCCGCCCTGAGCGCGAGAATACCGGAACCCGTATGGGGCGGGCGCCGGATGCCCGTGTTGTAAATCATGTATTTTCCCTTCTCGACGAGCTTCTTGTCCTTTACCATCTGGCCCTCGGGAAAGACCATGACCGAGTAATCGCCCCGCAGCAGCGCGCCTATGATTTTCCGGTCGCGTTCCGGGTCCTTGGTGGAGATGGCGCCCAGTTTGGTCATATAGGTTCCGAATGCGCCGGAAAAAAAGCTGTGGTGCGCCATCGAGAGCGTGTTCTTGCCGGTAAGCTTATGCAGCATGTAGGGCATCACGAAGGTTTCAAGGCGGGTGAAATGGTTTATCACGAAAATGCACGGCTGCTCTGGAATTCTCTCGGCATCGTGGACGCGGATGTCCGCCTTGGAAAACTTGATTATCGCATCCAGCGCCAGCTTGGTGAGCTTGAGCAAAAGATTGGAAGGCTCCATGGTTCCTCCGTCAATGGTGAGGATGCGTGTCAGTACCGGGAATTCCTGTAATCCTCCAGGATCGACGCGTGATCGAAGGCCATGTCCGCCGGCAGCGCCGACAGACCGAATGCCTCCGCGCGGCTCGCATCGTCCGCACCGACCGGGATTCCCGTGGCCCGGGCGATGAACACCGTGCTGATGGTGTGCAGGCGCGGGTCCCTCTGCGGGTCGGAATAGGTGTGAAACTGTCTCCGGAGGGTTACCTGCAGCGAGGTTTCCTCCAGGGCCTCGCGTATCGCCGCCGCTTCCAGGGACTCCCCGTAATCCACGAATCCTCCCGGGAGCGCCCACCCGTGGGGCGGGTTTTTCCTGTAAATCAGAACTATCCGTGTATCCGCCCCCGGCCCGTGCGCCGCATCGTCCTCCAGCTCGATAATTATATCAACAGTGGGAACCGGATTCCTGTATTCTTTCACGCCGAATGCCTGTGTTCCTGGAAATATTTCACCATGGTGATCTCGCTCCCGTTCTGGCCGAACGAGAGCTCGAATACGTTCTTCACGAGCTGCAGCCCGATTCCATGAAAGGTTCTGACGAACGCGCCCTCGCCGGCTTCCTCTTCCTGTTCAAGGTACTTCCGCCATTCGAAACCGCATCCCTCGTCCTTCACCACGTACACCACTTTTTCCTCGTCCAGGCTGTAGGAAATATGCACCTTGCGGGCCGCCAGGTAATCCTTGTTGCATTCCTTAATAAGAATGTCCCAGTAATTTCCCTTTCGTTGCTGCAGCTCGGTTTTCATGTCGTAGTCGACTTCCAGATTTCCGTGTTCGACCGCGTTTGTCAGGACTTCCTGGAGGGCCATCTGGAGGAGGTATATCTGCGCGCGCGGGAGCCATCGTTCCAGGTTTCGGGTCAGGCGGTGGGAAAGCTGGTACAGGTCGGAAATATTGTTATCCATGCAGTAGCGGCCGGCCTCCCCGACCAGATTTTTCATGACGATGCGGTCGCTGTGTACGGCGCGTCCCGATACCAGAATGTTCTGTAGCTCCCCCTTATTGCAAACCGGCCGCATCGACAGGTTTATCGATACGACCCGGTCGGTTCCTTTGAACCGGATCGAATAGGTGAACAGGGTCTCTTTCCCCAGGAAAACGTCCCGCAGGCGGTCGAGCAGCACGTAACTCAGGTTGCTGTTTTCCTCGTAGACCTCGTTCATGAACACCGCGCGAAGCGGCTTGCCCTGGAGGTCGGACCTGGGCAAGCCCATGAGATTTTCGAACGTCTGGTTGAAGGTCACGATCTGGCCGTACATATTGAGCACGATAAACATCTCATCCGTGTTATCCAGCATCAGGTTCTTCCAGCGGATTTCGAATTCCTGTTTTTCCGCGAAATTCCTGAGTGAATTGATTTTTCCATTCTGGTATGAGTTATGAATGAGGAAGGAGGACGCCAGGAGGGCCCAGAATCCCAGGGCGGCGGCGATGGAATACCCGCTCATATTCTCGCGGAAGACAGCGCCCCACAGGACGGCCGCGAGAAAGCTGGAACAGGTGATTACGACAACAGACCGGTAGGTCGCGGCGCTAATGCTGATTTTCATCACGTCCCGTGGCATATCAGGTACAAAAGGCCTTTATGTACCGATATTACCAGGACTTATACGAAATGAGCAAGAACAATTATCAGACCAACTGCGGCGTGCGCTCCTTTTTTCTCAATCCCAGGAAATGCTCGTATGAAACCCTGAGCGCCCGCACCGCTTCCTCCGGCGATTCAAATACGGGAATCTGGTAGTCGTTCCTCACGGCGATGATACGCTCCACCGCGTTGGGGATATAGATGGCCGCCGGTTTATCGAACTTCCTGCATATCCCGCCCAGCTCCGCGATCGCGTCGATAACCACCTGCTGCCATACGTTCGGCACCGCCAGAAGCGCATCAACCTCGTCCGATGACAGAATGATCTCGAAGATATCGATGAATACCTGCTTCGAGAGCGTGGGCCCCAGGTCGATGGGATTGCTCGCGTTGAAAAGTTTGCCGGTTTTCCCGATTCTTTCGCGCGTTGCCTCCGAGAGCGTCGCCATCTGCATACCCGATTCCACGACGATATCTGCCGTGATGCCACCGAACGCGCCCGAATTGGTAAACACCGCCACCCTGTTCCCGCGTATAAGCGGCATATGGGTGAAAATCTTGGGAAGGGCGTGCAGTTCGCTAATCGCCTTCAGCCGCACGATTCCCGCCTGGCGGCACGCGTGATCCAGGATGACGTCATTGTTCGCCATGCCCGCGGTGTGCGACATCGCGGCGCGCGAGCCCTCGGCCGTTCGTCCCACCTTGTATAAGAGAATCGGCTTCTCCACCTTCTTCGCGATCTCTATGAGTTTCCTGCCGTTCTTGATATTCTCCAGGTACAGGCCGATCACCTCGGTCGAATCGCCGTTGAAGTACTCGATCATATCGGACTCGTCCAGGTCTTCCTTGTTCCCTATGCTCACCATCTTGTTGACGTTATTCACGTCCCTGCGGAGGGAATCCATGATGAGCACCCCCACCCCGCCGCTCTGGATTACGTATGAAAGCGAACCCGGCCGGTCGAACACCTCGTCGTACATGCCCGGAACGAACCCGAAAAAACAGCAAAACCTTTCGTGAGCGTTCAGCGTGCCCAGGCAGTTGGGCCCCAGGAAGCGGATGCCGTATTCATCCGCGAAACGGCTGATATCGGCCTGGAGCCGCCGGCCTTCCTCGCCGGTTTCTGAAAACTCGGCGGTCTCGATCACCACGTTCCGTATCCCCTTGATCCCGCAATCCCGCACGATCCCCGGGACCGCCCGCGCAGGGGTAAGAATGACCGCCAGGTCCACCGCGTACGGCAGGTCCAGGACCGAGCCAAATCCCCTGGCCCCCTGGACGTCCTCGCCCTTTGAATTGACCACGTAGCTTTCGCCGGTATAGTGGAGGTACTCGAGAAATTTCGATATTGTCGATCCCAGGTTGAAGGGACCGTTAGACGCGCCGACCACGACGATAGATCGAGGAGAGAAGAACTTGTCCATGGAGAACCTCGCCAACTGAATAGAATAAGTCAAAATGTAATATGCCATACTTTTTCGCAATAATAGTTACCATTCGCAGGACGAATCCGTTTTTCAACGCTTCCTGGAATGCCAAGGCCGCCCCGGCCCATCCTCTCCGTCCGCCTCCCCTGCATCTCAAAAATTGTATACGCGAGGGTCTTTGGATTGACAAAAAACATTTCCTTCATATGGTGATAATCCACTTGCCTGATCCCGGAAGATCGCACCGCAATTTTATTGTTGGAGAAGATCGCGATGTTCAATAAAGAATTCGAATCCATGCCTATCAAAAAGCTTCGGGAACTCCAGGTCGAACGGCTCAAATGGTCACTGGGACACGCCTACAAGAACGTCGCCCACTACCGCCAGGCGTTCGACAAGGCCGGCTTCCACCCCGATCAGTTCAACTCGCTTGACGACATGAAGCGGGTCCCTTTCCTCATGAAGCAGGAAATGAGGAACAATTACCCCTTCGGGCTTTTCGCGGTTCCCATGGACAAGGTGATCCGCATACACTCGTCCTCGGGGACCACGGGAAACGCGACCGTCGTGGGCTACACGAAAAATGACATCGAGGTCTGGGCGGAGGTGATGGCCCGAACCATCGCCTGTGCCGGCGGCAGCGAAAAGGATATGGTCCAGGTTGCCTACGGGTACGGGCTTTTTACCGGCGGCCTCGGGGTCCACTATGGCGCGGAAAAAATCGGCGCGACGGTCGTTCCCATTTCCGGGGGAAATACCGAGCGGCAGCTCATGCTCATAAAGGACTTCGGCACCACGATGCTCGCGTGCACCCCGTCATACGCGATCAACGTGGCGGATTACGTGGAAAAGAACAGGCCCGATTATAAATGGAAGTCGACCAAGCTTCGCGCGGGAATATTCGGTGCGGAGCCCTGGACCGAGCAGATGCGCAAGGAAATCGAAACGCGTATCGGTATCGACGCGTTCGATATCTACGGGTTGTCCGAGGTCATAGGCCCGGGGGTCTCCTGCGAGTGCAGCGCAAAGAACGGTCTTCACGTGTTCGAGGACCATTTCTTCGTCGAGATTATCGACCCCCAGACGGGAGAGATACTACCGGAAGGATCGGCCGGGGAAATCGTATACACGTCGCTCACCAAGGAGGCATGCCCGGTCATCCGGTACCGCTCCCGCGATATTACGAAGATATATTATGATTCATGTTCGTGCGGGCGCACGCTCGTGAAGATGGACAAGGTCTCCGGCCGCTCCGACGACATGCTCATAATCAGGGGTGTCAACGTGTTCCCCTCGCAGATCGAGGCGCTGCTCATGGAAATCGAAGGCACCGAGCCGCATTACCAGATCATCGTCGACCGCAAGGGGGCACTGGACGACATCGAGATAATGGTCGAGGTAAACGAAAAAATATTCTCGGACGAGGTGAAGGTCCTGAACAACCTGTCCACTAAAATCAGGCAGCGCATGCAGGGCGTGCTCGGCGTATCGGCGAAGATCACGCTTGTCGAGCCCAGGTCCATCGCCCGCAGCGAGGGCAAGGCGCAGCGCGTCGTAGACAGACGCAATCTCAAATAACCGAGGAGAAGGCCATGAACGTAACCCAGCTGTCGCTCTTTCTTGAGAACAAGCCCGGGCGCCTGCAAAGCGCCCTCAAGGTGCTGTCCGACAACAAGATCAATATCATGACGCTCACCATAGCCGAGGTCTCCGACTTCGGCATAGTCCGCCTCGTGGTCAATAAGCCCGACGAGGCGGTAAAGGCGCTGCGCGCGCAAAGCTTCACATGCAGCACCACCGAGGTGCTCGCGATCGAAATCGAGGACGTACCGGGGGCGCTCGCGCGGGCGCTCGATATTTTTGGCACGCACAAGCTCAACATCGAATATATGTACGCTTTCACGGAAAAAAGAAATGACAAGGCGGTCATGATTTTTAGATTTGATGACATCGAGGCGGCGAAAAAGGCGCTCGCCGACGAGGGTTACCAGATCGTGAAGAAGATCGATATTATTGGAGAATAAGATGAAAAAGGTACTTCTTGGGAATGAAGCGGTCGCGCGGGGCGCGTACGAGGCGGGATGCACCGTTGCCGCGGCATATCCCGGTACCCCAAGCACCGAAATTCTCGAGGCCATTGCGCGCGATTTTCCGGAAATCAAGGCGCAGTGGTCCCCCAATGAAAAGGTCGCGCTCGAGGTCGTCGCCGGCGCCTCGGTCGCCGGGGCGCGCGCGATGGCGGCAATGAAGCATGTGGGCTTGAACGTCGCCGCCGACCCGCTGTTCACCTTTTCCTATACCGGGGTGAACGGCGCGCTCGTGATCATCAATGCCGACGATCCGGGCGCCTGGAGCTCGCAGAACGAGCAGGACAACAGGCACTACGCCCGCGCCGCAAAGGTTCCCATGATTGAGCCCACCAGCCCCGCCGAAGCCAAGGAATTCACGCGACGCGCCTTCGATATTTCCGAACAATTCGACCGGCCGGTGATCGTGCGCATCACGACACGCATCGCTCATTCCCAGGGCATCGTTGAACTGGGCGAAAGAAAATCGGACACCCTCAAGCCGTTCGTACGCAATTTTCAGAAATACGTAATGCTTCCCGCTCACGCGCGTCCCCGTCACAGGTTCATTGAAGAACAGATGCCCCTCTTGACGAAATATGCCGAGGAATCGGACCTGAACACCATCGAATGGAAAAACAAAAAGCGCGGCATCATCACCAACGGCGTCGCCTACCAGTACGTCAAGGAAGTCTGTTCCGATGACTCCGTTCTTAAGCTCGGTTTCACCTGGCCGTTCCCGGACGCGAAGATCCGCGAGTTCGCAAACCAGGTCGAAGAGCTTTACGTGGTGGAGGAGCTTGATCCCTTCATTGAAGACCATGTTCGTGCGCTGGGATACAAGCCCATCGGCAAGGAGATCATTCCCATCCTGGGAGAGCTCACCCCCGAGATCGTCGACATGGCGCTCAACAAAAAACGCCCCCTGAACGATATTCCGGTCTACTCCTCCAAGATTCCGGGAAGACCACCCGCACTGTGCGCCGGGTGTCCCCACGGATTCGTGTTCGAGGTCTTGAAAAAGCTCGACCTCGTGGTAAACGGCGATATCGGCTGTTACACACTCGCGGCGCTGCCGCCCTACTCGGCGATGCACAGCCAGGGGTGCATGGGCGCATCTATCGGCATGCACCTGGGCTTCGAAAAGGCCCAGGGAGACAAGATGGCACGCAATTCCGTTGCGGTGATCGGCGATTCAACCTTCATCCATTCGGGCATTACCCCGCTCATCGATCTCGTATACAACAGGGGCACCGGGACCGTGCTTATCCTCGACAATCGCGTGACCGCGATGACCGGCCACCAGGACAACCCCGCGACGGGAAGAACCCTCATGGGGGAGGTGACGCATGAGCTTGACCTCGAACTGCTCTGCCGCGCCGTGGGGGTGAAGCGCGTGCGCAAGATCGATCCCAAGAACACGGCCGAGTTCGAGGCTGCCGTGCGCGAAGAAGTCGCCGCCCCCGAGCCGTCGGTGATCATCTCCACCAGAAAGTGTATTCTTACCAAGTGAGGGAATTATGCAGAACGTAATCTTCGCAGGGGTTGGCGGCCAGGGCGTTATTCTCGCCAGCAAAATACTCATGGAAGTCGCGATGAACGCCGGGTACGATGTCAAGGAATCCGAGGTACACGGTATGGCCCAAAGGGGGGGAAGCGTCGACTGCAATGTGCGCTACGGCTCCAAGGTTTACTCGCCGCTCATCGAGAAAGGTACGGCCGATTACGTCGTTTCCTTTGAAATGCTTGAATCGATGCGTAAACTTGAATACCTGAAAAAGGGCGGCGTGCTCATCGTCAACAACGACCGGGTCGATCCGGCGCCGGTCAAGGCGGGCCTCGAAAAATATCCCGAAGATCTCGAAACCTGGTTATCCACGAACGCCGGCGATACGGTCATCATCGACACCGCCGGCGCTCTTAAGACGGCCGGAAGCAAGAAAGCGCTCAATATCGTCATGCTGGGCGTGCTGTCCAATTTTCTCGAATTCACGCCGCAGCAGTGGGAGACCGCCATTCGTGCGCAGGTGAAAGAAAAGTTCGTCGATATGAACCTGCAGGCCTTCCAGCTGGGCAAAGCGCTCTATAAGAAATAGTCCGGAGGCCTCCATGAAACGCTTACTGCCGGTTACACTCATTGTCGCACTGTTCATTCTCTCCTGTTCCACGTATACCACGGAATCAATCACGCGGAAGGGAGACCTCCTCAAATCGATCACAAACGCGGGCCTCATCCTGAGGATTTCCAAAAACAGCAAAATCGAAAAAGAGGATTATATAAGAAGCGCATCCCAGTGGCTCGGCGCCCTTACTACGGTGAGGGGTCTGATATTGCTTACACAGGCGAGTGACGCCGTTTCCACCTACACCTCCGAGGCGGAGAGATTTTACCAGATTTCCGGAAACGGGGAATTTCAGAAATTCAAATCGTCCGGCGTGATCAATATGTATGTTCGCGGAAACGAGGCCGAACTTAAGAAAATAATGGAGGAGAAAAAGCTCGATGGCATGGTTTTTTATGAAATCTACAGCATTTCTTCGATGGAAATGCAATTCATCGACTTCGATTCCACCGTGTGCGTGCTCGACAAAAATCTCCAGGTAGCCTACACGGACCGTCAGGCCGATAAATTCGAGATCGACGAAATGAATTCCGAAACCATCAAGAACAGGCTGCTGGACAAAATCAGTGAACGACTGGTTGAAACGCTGGTCGGGCTGAAATTTGTAACAAAATAACCATTGGAGACGGCGGGATTCGAACCCGCGTCCTACAACACGCCACTACAACCTCTACATACTTGTCCCTTTCTTTTAAATTTAAGTCCCTCAGCCAGGAAAGGGCACCGTCCTTGGGACCTGTTTCCCTAGTGTTTCGCGCCGGTTCCGGGAACTGGGCCGGTCGCTATCCGCTGTATTTTACGCCCCTTGACAGCCCCAGAGGATCAAACTTGTCAGGGACGTCGCAGCTTAAGCTGCGAGTGCGTAGTCGTTGTTTGCTTTTACGTTTAGTCCCGCCATTATTAACGAGTTGACGGCACACTCGGTATGCAGTTGCAGACGCGCCATTGCAGTCGAAACCATTTCGTCCCCTGCCGGAATAAGATACAAAAAGGGCCCTTTTTCGTCAAGTTATTACCATGCAGTGCCGCGTTTCTTACATTTCTCAAACCAGGCGCGGGGGGGATATTAGGGTACCAGATAGAAGACCCGCGCCTTCAAACGCGGGTCTTTTTACGGTGTTTTCGTGGTTTCTACTTCTTAACCTTCGGCTTCGGTGCGTCCATACTTGCCTTCACCTTGGGCGCTTCGGCGCTCACACGCACCCTCATACCGTCGAGGTTTACCTTGTACCCGCCCGAAACGGTGACATACTTCTTGTAGAGGTCCGAGACGTCGGTGATCTTGGCCATGAACCACGTTCCCTGGCGCGCGTCATCCTTTGTCCGGGGAGCGCTGTAAGTGCCCTTGTCGCCCTGAAGGTCGAGGATGATCACGACTGTTCCGAGCTTCAAGTCGTCCGCGGTCGCGATTCGCGTCTGCCAGAAGTTTTTAGTCCATACATCGTTACCGTCCTTTACCTTCATGAACTCGGCTTCGTTCTTGGTTTCGGCCGTGGCGGGCGTCTTCATCTTTGCAAGATGGACATAAATCCACTCCTGCGAGGTAAACTCCTCATCGGTAATGAAATAGTCATCGGCCTGGATGTAATGCTTATCCTCGGCAGCATACGCTGGGATGACCAGGACAAATGCGATCAGCATGAGGCAGTACAGAAAACCTCGTGTTCTTTTCAT
>SCSX01000072.1 GCA_004297825.1 Spirochaetota bacterium | reverse complement strand
CATTTGATGTCTTCCATGGAAGAGGGCCGGCAATCCTGGCGGAACGCAGGGAGAAACTCAAACAGGCCCGTAATGCAAGATTTGAACGAAACAGGGAATTGAACAGCAATCTACTGGAGGGCTTACCAGCTTAATTCAACCGAAAATAATTCCCATTTGGGTGAAGCGAAACAACAGGACTTACACGCCGTTCCCGTAAAGCATACACCAGGAAACGCGCGCGGTGAATCGCACCCATACGGAAAAGCCGGGGGGCCGATGCGCATGTACACCATTCATGATCCGCATCGTGCCACAGTGCGCCTTCCGGGACTTGACAGCACGTGGAAGCGGTACTACACTTCCTCATGCCTTCAGGTGTATCGGACCATGAAATAACCGTGCGCACCGCGCTCCGGCCCGGGGACGCGGGGAAGATCATCGCGCTGCACGGACTGGTCTACGCGGACGAGCACGGCTTCGATCACACCTTCGAGGCCTACATCGCCGAACCGCTCGCACACTTCATCACAAGGAACAGCCCCCGTGAAAGAATCTGGATCGCCGACCGGCGCGGCGACGTCGCGGGCTCCATCGCGCTCGTCGACGAGGGCCGGGGCGCCGGCCAGCTCCGGTGGTTCATCCTCGACCGCGACGCGCGCGGGAAAGGCCTTGGGGCAACGCTCCTTGAAAACCTGATCGCGTTCGCGGCGGAACAGCGCTACGAGAGGATCATGCTCTGGACGCTCGACATCCTTCCCGCGGCCCTGCGCCTGTACACGGGCCGGGGCTTCGTCCCGAAAGAGGAGCGCGCATCCCGGCTCTGGGGGCGCGACCTCACGGAGATGAGGTTCGAACTGGAGCTCGCCTGACGGGCGGGAGGCGCGGCAAGCGGCGCACACGCGCATCGGCCCCCGTAATGGAAATTTATTTCCATCCCCCACGCCGGGATTTCCGCGACGAACATTCTCCCGCACACCCTTGACATCCGGCGCCGCGCGGCGTATCATCTTCCCAACGACACGCCGGGAGAGGACATCGCCATGACAATGAAATCGCTGCTCCGCCTTCAAGTCGCTTACGCGATCACGGGTATATTGTACAATGCCGCAAGCTACGCGACCCTGCAGCTCCACGGCTTCACGCTCGCGCCCACGGCGCCCATCACCGGCGCGCTGGTGATGGGCGCCTACTATCTCTGCCTGCTTCCCGGTTTCATGGGCTACCGCACGGCCTACCGCGTGCTCATGTGCTTCGCGATCGCGGTGTTCGGATACGGCGGCATCGTCGTGCACATCCTGAACTATCCCGGAAACCTGCACCTCTACGCCTCCACAGCCGCCTGGGCCGCGGCGATCGGGATCAACGCGGCGGGACTTGTCCTGAATTTCCTGGGGGCCTCGGGATTGTTTTTGAAAAAGGAAAGAAGCGAAGGATAGGGGTCCGATACACCCGTCCGCATCCGCCTGCGCCGGCATGTGCGGGCGAGCACACTACGCGCATCAGCGCGGGTTTTTCGTTCCGCCCGGCGGGCTCACCGTTTTCCAGAAGATATCGAAAAAATCCGGGATCGCGTCCACGAGCCGTTTCTTCATGCCCCTGAAATACCACTGATGAATCTGCCGATAGCAGTGCATGTAATACTGGTCGAGTATCTGACCCGTGGTGAGCGCGGGATCGATATCGCCCCGGGCGCGTCCCTTCTGGACGACCTGGTTCAGGATCGCCGCGGCGTCGCCGCGGATATATGAGGGCTCCTTCATCCAGGTGCGCATGGGCACCGTGATGAACGCCGTCACGGCGACGCCGGGATTACGGTCGTAGTAGTCCATGGTGACCCAGATGATCTTCCGGAATATCTCCCTGGTGTCTTCCATTCCCTTGATATGATCAAGGACGAGCACCCCGATCTCGCTAATTTTCTCATCGAGTATCGAGAAGAGCAAGTCTTCCTTTGAAGGAAAATAACGGTAGATCGTGCTCGGGCTTATCCCGGATTTTTTGTAGATCTCGCGCATGTTGACCTGGTGAAAGTCGTTGTGGGCGAAGAGATCGAGCACCGTGGCGTAAAGGCGGTGCTTGAGTTTGTCGGGAAGGAGCGGAGAAAGCGCTTTTTTTTGCGCGTGCGGTCGCGGTGATGTTCCTGGTTTCTTTTTCATTCGGGTTAATGCGAAGCGAACATCATTGCATCTTATTCCTTGTTGATAGAAAATCTTTAATATTTTCCAGTATTTTTCCTTCAATCATAACTGATGATTTCCACGATTTATCAAAATATATTTCTATTAAAAAGTTATTACATTTCAATATTTCATTTTCAATCTCATGAGTAAGAGCCATCCTCGCGAAAAAAGTACTCCGGGTATTTTTTTCATCCTGCTTTTGAATGATTGGATCGAAACGCGATGGATTCAATAGTACCGGGTGACCATTTTTAAAACCGTATTCCGGCGCTTCCCACCCTACCACGTCTCCTTTTTTAAAGACAATTTCCTCATCTTTTCGCCAATTGGCCATAAGTTTTAGCGTAAAAGTTAAATCATTCACTTTAAGGAAAGCTGCGGACTCTAAAACATCGCAAGGTGGTCGCGGGATAATTTCCAATGAGACCTGGGCCACCTGGTCAATTCCCTTGCATAACTCCTTACTATATAGTGCATTTACTTCAGCGGCGATAAGGTCCTTCGCCGTATGGCGAAGCAGCATCGTTGCCATACAAGAATTTTCCGATTCATTCTTCATTACCCTGATCTTGCCTTCGGAACATCCGCCGGCCATAACTGGTAAGGCAAGCGACGCGGCCATGAGAATGCTAATCGATCTTTTTATAATCATTTTTTATTCCTACTTTTTAATAAAGCAGAATTAAATATAATTCATTCTGCGATTTTTCAAATACATTTATTAATAAAAGGTAGTGAGTTATAGCTTCATTCACGCTACAGGGGATGAATTTAGCTTTCCACGGTTGAATAGCTGGTGCTAAACGCTTTTTCGCGCCGGGCCTCACTCGATCCGGGCGTATCCCCCGCTGAGCACGCGGCGGTCCTTGTCGTTCATCACGCTGAAAAAGAGATCGGTTCCGTTGTCCGTCTTCTTCCTGCCAGTCAGCCTTATCCTTATCTCCCCGGGGGGAACGACCATGTCGGTGAACCGGCATGAGATAGCGCGCAACCTCAGCGGGTCCCCGCCCGCCTCGGCGTCCGTGAGCTCGCGCGCGGCGTAGGCGAGCGTCGCGGTCCCCTGGAGTATGATGCCGGGCAGGCCCACCAGGCGCGCGAAACCCACCGAGGTATGGATGGGAAAGTAGATGTTCGTGCAGCCGTCGTAGACGAAGGGACGCATCCGGTCGATCCTCACGGCGTGCTCCCACAACGGTTCCGCGGGCTCTTCGATCCCCGGAACCACGGGAAGGTCGCCTTCGCCCCGCGCCGGGCCATCGCATTCCACACCGCGCATCATGGCGCCTATGTGCTCGGTGAAGACGGGCGCGCCGCTCGCGTCGAGCGCATCGAAGCGTATCACGGTGACGGTCCCCGCGCGGTGCGGCATTATGGCCGCGATGCGCCCCTTCACGGTGAGGGCGTCGCCGGGCATGACGGGGCGGTGAAAGGCGAGGTGCTCGGTGTAGTGTACCTGGGTCTGGAGTATCTCGCGCGGGAATTTTTCATCCTCGATGTACTCCCATATGCGTTCCGATACGGGCCAGGTCACCGCGACGGCGAATAGGGGCGGCGCGATTACCTTCTTCCCCTCCCCGTCGTCGAAATAGCGCGGGTTCCCGTCGTCCACCGCGGCCGCGTAGTTCATGGTCCAGCGCCAGTCCGCGGTCATCTTGTATTCCTTCAACGGCATACCGACGAAAGTAGAATCGATTTTCATGACAATCTCCAATTAAATAGACACCCTGCATCGCCTGTCATTTCGAACCCGGCCGTATGGGGTGAGAAATCTTGCCCGATCCGCCGGGAAAAGGATTTCTCCTCATCCCGAAAGACCGGGATTCGTCGAAATGACACCCGCCGATACGTCGAAGTTCGTTATCCCGATAATCCGGACTACTTCTTCAGCGTCTCCTTGATCTCTTCCTTGAGTGCGAGCTTGTTGACCTTTCCGCTGGCGAGCAGCGGCAGGAGCGGGCGTATGAAATATTTCTTGGGCACCTTGAAATTCGCGAGCTTCGCCTTGCAGTGCGCACGTATCTCCTCCTCCGTGACCGATTTCCCTGGCGTGGGCATCACGTAGGCCCAGCCCACCTCCTGGTAGACCTCGTCGGGCACGCCGATCACGGCCGCGAAGATGACCGCGTCGTGCGATTCGATCGCGTCCTCGATCTCGCGGGGGTACACGTTTTCCCCGCCGGTCTTGAACATCTCCGATATCCTGCCCGTGATATGGATGTAGCCCTTCGCGTCCCTGAACGCGAGGTCGCTCGTGTAATACCAGCCATCCTTGTCCAGCACCTTCGCAGTCTCCGCGGGGTTGTTGAAATACTCCTTGAACATGAATGCTCCCCGCACGGCGATCTCGCCTACTTCGCCGTCGGGCAATTCCTTTCGGGCGGTATCGACTATCTTCAGTTCGAAGGGCGGCGCGATCTTTCCCGCCGTGGTGAGGAGCGTCTCGTCGTCGTCGCCCTTCTCCGTGTAAGTGACGAAGCCGCATACCTCCGTGCTCCCGTACCCGGTGATGAGGTTCGCGCCGGTCTTCTTGGCGATGCCCGAGAGCGCGTCCAGCATCACCCGGGGCGCGGCCGCCCCGGCCCATGCGAAGAGCTCTATGCTGCTGAAATCGGTCTGGCCGAACGTGGGCTGCATCATCTCCAGCAAAAACATGACCGGGACCTGGCCTATCACCTGGAGCTTCTCCTTCCCGATCATCGCGAGTGTCGCGTTCGGGTCGAAGCGGTCCATGCACACGATACACGCCCCCGCCAGGATCGCGCCGAATCCGATCTCGACGTCCGCAGCCACGTGGTTGATGGGAAAATGCAGGAGCGCCCTGCCCCCCTCGCGGAAGTAGAATTTCTTCACCTCGACCTTTATGTTTTCGATGATGCTCGTATGGGTGTGGACGACGCCCTTGGGCTTTCCGGTGGAGCCGGATGTGTACATCAACAGTGCACTGTCCGCGCCCTGTATCGACGACGCGCGCTCCTCGAGCGCCGCGTCGAGCCCCGTGCGATCCTTCCCGATGTACTCCTCGAACTGCTCGGTGCCATCGAGGGGCGCGCCCACGATCAGGGTTTTTTTGATGAAGGGGCATTCGGACATGAGCGCGGTGATTACGGGACCCAGGTCCGTTCCCATGAAGTCGCGGACGGCGACGAGGACAACGGGTTTCGCGTCGTTCACCTGGAACCGGAGCTCGTCCGGGGTGAACTTCGGGTTGAGCCCCAGCCAGATCGCGCCCACCTTGTTCGCCGCCATGTAGGTGACCTGGAATTCCGTGCGCGCCATGGACAGAAGCGCGACGCGGTCGCCCTTCTTCACTCCCGCGTCCAGGAAAGCCTTCGCGGTCAGGTCCATGCGGTTTTTAAACTGGCGCCAGGTGAGCCGGGTGTCCTCAAACACCAGGGCCTCGGCGTCGGGCGATTTGTCCGCCCATTTTTCGACATAATGCCACGTCAGGTTCAGGTCCTTCCAGCTCATGCGGTCCTCCTCGCGTATCGGCGATATGGGTGGGCGCGCCGTCGCGCGAATGAGCGGCGCGGGCGTGCCGTATTCAATCCGGTACAAAACGGGGATTCCGTCAACAAGAAAACATTGTTACGAAATTTTTATTTTATAATAACATTGTTACGATATGATTGAAGGGTGATTTCTATTACCGGCGGGCGCGGAAGAAGGGTTGCCGGTGTATCGGCCCCCTGCCCCCGAACCTGATCAATACCCATATCACAAAAACTGCCTTAGGAGTCCCCCTGAATCCCACTTGGACAAGCTCAGTGCAGCACCCAGAGGGGGACATCAGCAATCGACAGAATATTCATTTGCCATTGGCAGATGTCGTTGCCCCCCGCCGGGGTGTATGGGGGGCGTTTTTTTTTACTTGCGGGTACTGGGTAGCTCCCGAACAGAGAGCGCCTGGTGACTTCATGGCTCAATCGGGGCGCGTGCGGTTTTCTTCAGTCCGACGCGAACCGGTACCCCACGCCGGGCTCCGTGAAGATGAGCCGGGGCCGCGAGGGATTCTCCTCGAGCTTTTTCCGGAGGGCCGCGACGTAGACGCGCAGGTAACTCGTCTCGCTCTCCATGCCGGGCCCCCACACCTCGCGCATGATCTGGCGCTGGGTGAGCACCTTGCCGGGATTTTTCGCGAGGAGCTTCAGGAGCTCGTACTCGAGGGGGGTGAGCTTTACGGCGCTCCCGTTAACGGTCACGGCGCGCTTCGCGAAGTCGATCGAAAGCCCCCCGTGGCTGAATACCGGCTCGTTTGGCTCGCGCGCGCTGCGCCGGAGCACCGCCCTGATGCGGGCGAGGAGCTCGCCCATGTTGAAGGGCTTGGTGATGTAGTCGTCGGCGCCGATGTCCAGGAGCTCGATCTTGTCGCGCTCCGATTCGCGCACCGTGAGGACGATGACGGGCGCGCGGTACCACTCGCGCAGCTTCGCGAGGACCTGGGCGCCCCCCATGTCCGGGAGGTTCAGGTCCAGGAGGATCGCGTCCGGTTTTTTCATGACCGCCTGTGTGAGGCCCTCGCCTCCCGTCCCGGCCTCGCACACCCCGTAGCCGTGGCTCTCCAGCCCGATTTTCAGGAACCGGCGGATCTGCGCCTCGTCGTCGATGACCAGTATCGTCTCATCCTTCATGGACCGGCTGTTCCCCCTTCTCCCGCGTTTCGACCGGCAGCGTGATCACGAAGCGTGCCCCACCCGCATCGCCGTTCCCCGCGCTTACCGTACCGCCGTGAAGCTCGACGATCCCCCGGCAGATAGAAAGCCCCAGTCCCAGGCCCCCATGCGCGGTGCCGGTCCCGCCGCGGTAGAACTTTTCGAAGAGTCTTCCCGTATCGGCGGGGGCGAGCCCCGCGCCCCGGTCCTCCACCGTGACGGCGACGCCGCGCTCGAGGCGCGCGGCGGAAATCCCGATCGCGGTCCCCGGGGGCGTGTGCACGACGGCGTTATGCGCAAGACTGTAGAGCGCGAGGGCGACCAGGGCCAGGTCGACCCGGACGAGCGGGAGGTCGTCCGGGCAGTCCACGGCCAGGTCCCTGCCCCCGAGCTGTGGCTCGAGACGGCCTATGGCCACGCCTATGATGTCCTGGACGTCGTTCCAGTCCGCGTTAAGCGCGAGCTTTCCCGACTCGATCCTGCTCATGTCGAGAAGGCTGTCGACGAGCCGGATGAGGCGCTCGGCGGCCTCTCCCGTCTCCTCCAGCAGGCGGGCGCGCATTTCGGGATTCGCGCCCACCGCGGGGTCCGTCATGGTGCTTATAGATCCCTTGATCGCGGTGAGCGGCGTGCGTATCTCGTGCGTGAGCGAGTTCATGAGAACGCGGTAGAGCTTCTCCGACTCCTCGTGTATCTGCGCCCGCTGCGACTCCCGGGTGAAGAACTCACGCTCGAGCGCCATGGCGAGGTGGCCCGCAAGCGTCTCCAGGAGCGTCCGCTGCTCGATGCTGACGAGCGTGTCCTCGGGGAAACGTATTCCCATCACGCCCGCGACGTGCTCCCGGTCCAGGAAGAGCGGGATGAACATGTAGGCCGACAAGGGAAGCGTGTCGGTGAAGCGCCCCGCGGTGCGGCCGTTCGTGAACGAGAAGAGCGCGACCCCGTGCTCCTTTTCATCGGGGGCCGGGGAGCTCGCCGGGTGCGGCGTATCGGACAGCGCGCCGTCCTCGTTCTTGACGTAGAGCACTGTCTCCGCGTTGAATTTCATGTTGATGTAGGAGAGTATGTGCAGCGCTGCCTCGTCGACCGTGGGGGAAGACGCGAACTTCCTGGTGATCGTGTACAGCACGTTCAGGTGCTCCTCGCGCTGCACCGCGGCCTTCTCCTGTGTGCGGATCCTCGAGGTGAGCGAGCCCACGATGACGGCGATGATGAAATACATGAAGAACATGATCGCGTCGTCTATCTCGGTGATGTAGAACGTGAACACCGGTGGAAGGAAGAGGAAGTTCCACAGGAGCGCCGAGAGCGCCGCGTAAATGAACACGGGGACCCGGTCCAGCACCAGCGCGAGAACGAGCACGGACAGGAGCAGTATGAGCGCCACGGAGCGCGCCCCGATAAGCGGAAGGGCGAGGTAGTTGAGCGACACGACGCCCGCGAGCACGCCCCCCGCGATCGCGTAATGGCGCCAGTTGATTTCCCCGCGCGCGGGCACGGGCTCCCTGCCGCGTGAAAAGTCCCGTTCCTCCTGCGCGCGTATTATGTAGAGGTCTATGCCCCCGCTCTCGCGTATGAGGCGCTTGATGGGCGTGCGCATGCGGAAGACGTCACGCCACGAGGGCTTTCCCGGTTTCCCCGCGACGATCTGCGTGATGTTCCGCTGGCGCGCGATGCGGAGTATCCCCCCGGTGATGTCCTCGTCGCGCGTCACCACGATCTCGGCGCCAAGCTCCCGGGCGAGCGCGATGTTTTTCTGCAATCGCTCGCCGTCCCTGCGCGAAAGCGGCACCGAGGTCTCCACGTTGACCGCGATCCATGATGCGCCCAGGCTGTAGGCCGTGCGGCGCGTCCAGCGGATGAGGCTCTCCGAGTAGGGGCTCGCGCTCACGGCGACCAGGAGCCGCTCGCCCGTCTTCCACGGGTCGGCGATCTTCTTCGCCTGCCGGTAGTCTTGAAGGGATTGGTCCACCTTGTCCGCGGTGAAGCGGAGCGCCATCTCCCGCAGCGCGTTCAGGTTCCCCGTCTCGAAAAAGTTTTCCGCGGCGAGCTTCGCGCGCTCACCGGCGTAGACCTTCCCCTCCGCGAGACGGGCGATGAGCGCTTCGGGGGAGATGTCGATGAGCACGACCTCGTCGGCGCGCTCCAGGACCGAATCCGGCAACGTCTCGGTCACCGTCACGCCGGTGATCTCCCCCACGGTTCCCGCGCGGCTCTCGAGGTGCTGCACGTTCAGGGTCGTGTAGACCGTGATCCCGGCGTCCAGGAGTTCGAGCACGTCCTGGTAGCGCTTGGGGTGGCGCGAATCGGGCGCGTTGGTGTGCGCGAGCTCGTCGACGAGCGCGATCCCGGGACGCCGCGCAAGCAGGGCGTCCAGGTCCATTTCTTCGATCGTCACGCCACGATAAATTGTTTTACGTCGGGGGACCGATACCACCCCTGCAGCGAGGCGCTCGATGTCCGCGCGGCCGTGCGTCTCGATGTAACCCGCGACGACGTCATTCCCGAGCGCGAGCTCCCTGTGCGCCGCCGAGAGCATCGCGTGGGTCTTGCCCACGCCCGCCGCCATGCCGAAGTATACCTTGAGCGCGGCCCGGTGCGTCCCGCCACCATTCTTGCGCATGACGCGCAGCAGGCTCTCGGGATCGGGACGGCTGTCCTCGTGCACCGTCATTTCATGGCGTCCAGGTCAATGTTCAATAACAGCACGTTCACCCTTGGTTCCCCCAGGAACCCAAGTGTAGGGTGTTCCACGTGTTTTTCAACCAATTCTTTCAATTTCACGACCTGCTCCGCGGTGAACGCGCGCGCCGCGGCGACGCGCGCCGTCTGCAGGCGCGCGGCCTCCGGGCTTATATGCGGATCGAGGCCGCTCCCCGAGGCGAAGAGCAGATCCGCGGGAACGGGCGTATCCTTTCCCCCTTCCGGCGCGAACTTGTCCCTGACGCCGCTCCAGTACGCCTTCCTCTCGTCGAAGGCCTTCTTTAAATCGGCGCTCGTGAGGCCCTTGTTGCCCGCCCCCGAGGGGAGCGTCGCGAAATCCGCGGCGGAGGGGCGGGGATGGAAATATTTTTCCTTCGCGAACGGCTGGGCGAGGAGCGCCGATCCCGCCTTGTTCCCGTTGACGACGACGATGCTTCCCCGGGCCTTGTCGCGGAACAGCGCCTGCGCCGCCCCGGTAATTGCGAGCGGGTAGATCACGCCGCCCAGCAGCGTCATCACGATGAGCATGCGCAGCGAGATTAGTATCGTATTCATTGCAGTACCTCCTTACGCCAGGTGCAGGAAGGACACCAGGATATCGATTGCCTTGATGCCGATAAACGGCACGATGAGTCCGCCCAGCCCGTAGATGAAGAGGTTCCGGGCGAGTACCGCGTTCGCGCCCACCGGCCGGTAGGCGACGCCCTTGAGCGCGAGCGGGATGAGCGCAACGATGATGAGCGCGTTGAAGATGACCGCCGAGAGCACCGCGCTCTCCGGCGAGGCGAGCCCCATGATGTTCAGCTTCGCAAGCGGTCCCGATGCGCCGCCTGCGGCGTACAGGCCCGCGAAGATCGCGGGGAGGATCGCGAAGTATTTCGCCACGTCGTTGGCGATGCTGAAGGTGGTGAGCGCCCCGCGCGTCATGAGAAGCTGCTTTCCTATCTCGACGATCTCGATGAGCTTTGTCGGGTTCGAGTCCAGGTCTATCATGTTCCCGGCCTCGCGCGCCGTCTGGGTGCCGCTGTTCATCGCGACCCCCACGTCCGCCTGGGCAAGTGCGGGCGCGTCGTTGGTGCCGTCGCCTATCATCGCCGCGAGGTGCCCCTTCGCCTGTTCCGCGCGGATGAGCGTGAGCTTCGTCTCCGGCGTCGCCTGCGCGACGAAATCGTCCACGCCCGCCTCGGCCGCGATCGCCGCGGCGGTGAGCGGGTTGTCGCCCGTGATCATCACGGTCCGTATCCCCATCCTCCGCAGATCGGCGAAGCGCTCGCGTATGCCCCCCTTGACGACGTCTTTAAGATGTATGGTGCCGAGCACCTCTTTCCCCTCCGCGACCACGAGGGGTGTGCCCCCGCTCATGCTGATAGTGTCGACGAAGGTCGTGACGTCGCCCGGAAACGCGCCGCCCCCCTGGGAAATATATTTCCGGATGGCCTCCGCCGAGCCCTTGCGGATGCGGCGCATGCCGCCGTCCTGGGGGATGTCGACGCCGCTCATGCTGGTCTGTGCGCTGAAGGGAATAAAGTGCGCGTGCGTGTCGCGCGCCTCCCCGGCCCTGAGGTTATAGAGATCCTTCGCGAGCACCACGATGGAGCGGCCCTCCGGCGTCTCGTCCGCCAGCGAGGAGAGCTGCGCCGCGGAGGCGAGCCGCCTCTGGTCGATCCCGCGCGCGGGAATGAAATCGGTCGCCATGCGGTTTCCCAGGGTGATGGTGCCGGTCTTGTCGAGCAGGAGCACGTCGATGTCGCCCGCCGCCTCGATGGACTTCCCGCTCATCGCGAGCACGTTGTTGCGGAGCAACCGGTCCATCCCGGAAATCCCGATCGCGCTCAGGAGCCCGCCTATGGTCGTCGGGATGAGGCACACGATGAGAGCTATGAGGATGGGCACGGTCATTGACGCCATGCCCGTATCGGCCCCCGATGCCTTCGCGCTGTAGGTCACGAACGGGTAGAGCGTCATGACGGCGAGAAGAAAGATGAGCGACAGCGCGGAGAGGAGTATCGTGAGCGCGATCTCGTTGGGCGTCTTTTGCCGCGTCGCCCCCTCGATGAGCGCGATCATGCGGTCGAGGAAGGTCTTTCCCTGTTCGGAGACGATCCGGACGAGGATTCGGTCCGATAACACCCTCGTGCCGGCGGTGACCGCGCTCCGGTCCCCCCCGCTCTCGCGTATAACGGGCGCGGACTCTCCCGTGATCGCCGATTCGTCCACGCTCGCGATGCCCTCTGTCACCTCGCCGTCCCCCGGGATCACGTCGCCCGTTTCGCAGACGACGATGTCGCCCTTTTTCAAATCTCCCGCGGGAAGCCTGAATTCCGTCCCCTCAACGAGCATGCGCGCGACAGTCTTCGTTTTCGTGTTCCGGAGGCTGTCGGCCCGGGCCTTGCCGCGCCCCTCCGCGATCGCCTCGGCGAAGTTGGCGAAGAGCACCGTGAAATAGAGCCACAGGGCAATTTGCACATTAAAGCCCGAGAAGCGCCCCTGGAAGGCATCGGCGATGATGACGCCCGTGGTAAAAAGGGCGCCCACGCCCACTATGAAAATGACGGGGTTTTTGGCCTGCGTGCGAATATTAAATTTCTTGAGGGAGTCCAGCAGCGCGGTCCTGAGTATCTCCCTGTTGATGAGATGTTTCTTCTTGTCCTTCGATTTCATGATCGTTCTCCGTTAAAAAAGCATTCCCTTCATTAATAACAGGTGCTCCACGATGGGCCCCAGGATGAGCGCGGGAAAAAAGGTGAGCGCGACCACGATGACGATCACGCCCAGCAGCAGCAGCACGAAGAGCGGGCTGTCGGTGCGGAAGGTTCCCTCGCTCTCCGGAATGATCTTCTTGACCGCCATGCTCCCGCCGATCGCCACGACCGGTATGATCACGGCGAACCGCCCGATGAGCATCGTCAGCCCCAGGAGCAGGTTATAGAACACGTTGTTCGCGTCGAGCCCCGCGAAGGCGCTTCCATTGTTGCCCGCCGCCGACGCGAACGCATAGAGCATCTCGGAAAGTCCGTGCGGTCCCGCATTCGACAGGTGCGCGAGGCCCTCCTGCGTGACGGACGCGAGCGCCGCGAAAACGAGTATGACCGCGCTCGGGGCGATAATAGCGAGCACCGCCCACTGCACCTCGAGCTTTTGGATCTTCTTACCCAGGTACTCGGGGGTTCGTCCCACCATGAGGCCCGCGAGGAAGACCGTGAGGACGACGAACATGAGCATACCGTACATTCCCGCCCCCACACCGCCGAAGATAATCTCTCCCAGCGTGATGTTCAGCATCGCGACCATCCCGGTGAGCGGGCTCATCGAATCGTGCATCGCGTTCACGGATCCGTTCGAGACGCTGGTGGTCACCTCCGCCCAGAGTATGCTGTTCGCGATGCCGAAACGCTGCTCCTTGCCCTCCATGAGGGCCGTGCTCCCATACAGCGGATTGCCCCTGTATTCGCTGTACGCCATCACCGCGAGCCCCATGACGAGCAGGATGAGCATGGTCGCGAAGATCGCGAGCGCCTGGCGACGCGAGCCCACCAGTTTGCCGTAGGTAAAGACCAGCGCGGCGGGGATCAGGAGTATCGAGAGCATTTCCAGAAAATTCGAAAGGGGCGTCGGGTTCTCGAAGGGATGCGCGCTGTTTACGCCGAAAAAACCCCCACCGTTCGTGCCCATCTGCTTGATCGCGATCTGCGAGGCGGCGGGGCCCAGGGGGACCACCTGTTGCGCGCCCTCGATCGTCGTGACGGTTTCATACGGGGCGAATGTCTGCACCACGCCCTGACCGGCGAGCGCGATCGCGATCACGACCGACAGCGGGAGGAGGACGTAAAGGGTGGATCGGGTGATGTCGACCCAGAAGCTTCCCAGCGCGGTCGTTTCCCTGCGCGTGAGCCCGCGCACCAGCGCGAGGAACGCCGCGATCCCCGTCGCCGCGGAGAGGAAATTCTGCACCGTGAGCCCCAGCATCTGGACGAGGTAGCCCAGCGTCGATTCGCCGGAATACGACTGCCAGTTGGTATTGGTCATGAAGCTCACCGCCGTGTTGAACGCGAGGGCCGGCGAGACACCGGCGAGGCCTTGCGGGTTGAGCGGGAGGCTCGATTGAAATATTTGCAATAGGAAGACCACCAGAAATCCCAGCGCGTTGAACACAAGCAGGGATTTCAAGTAACGCTTCCAGTCCATCTCCTCGTCCGCCCGGACCCCGGACAGTCTGTAGAGAAGGCGCTCGAATGGCGCCATCACGGGACTCAGCAGGTTGCGTTCGCCTTTGAACACCTTAGCCATATAGGCGCCCAGGAACGGCGCCGCGCCGATAAGCACCACGAAATAGAAAAGGATTTGAAAGATATCCCTCATGGCATACGCCTCCGTCAGAATTTTTCAGGATAGACGACCGAGTAGACCAGGAAGACCGCGAGCGCCGTCCCCACTACCGCCGCGAGTAAAAGTTCAATCGTCATGGTGTGCCTCCGGTTATTCAAAATCCGTATGAAAGGTAACCGGAGGCGCGGCATTTTGTCTATCTTCGGGGCGTTAAGGCGGAGGTCGCGGGCATTAAAATAGTGTTAAGAAGGGATGATGGAAATTTATCTAAAATAAAAAATTTATTGACGAAACGAGACTATGGTTGTATATTACAACCATCATGAACCAGCACATAGATCAGGCTACGGCCGTATTTCACCTTTTACGGGACATGGGGAAGGTAATGCGGATTTTCCAGAGCGAAGCCGTGCTTTGTGAAGGGGTCACGTTCGCGCAGTTCTGCATACTCGATCATGCGGCCGCGCGGGGCGGCAGGCTGGAGCTATCGGAGCTTCACGGCCTGCTCTCGGTGGAGAAGAGCACGACGACCCGCATGGTGGGCCCGCTGGTCAAACGGGGGCTCATAGCGCGGGAAATTTCCGCGCACGATTCAAGGGCCATCGAGCTTGCCCTCACCGCGAAGGGCAAGGACGTCCACGCGGAGGTCTGGAAATGCCTGGCGGGCTTCATTAATGACGTGCTAAAGCAGATTCCCGGCAGCCGGCGAAACGGCATACTCGAGTCGCTGGGAGTTTTTATCCGGTCGATCCGCCAATGCTGCGGCGGGAAACCAGGAAGCGGGTGCGGCTGTGTATGATCGGCTTTTTTTAAACTATAGTTGTATATTACAACTTAATACGACGGAGGTATACGATGAAACGATTTACGCTTCCCCGCATCGCTCATTGCTGCAACGGCGCGTGACGCCGGTCCCGGGCACGACCTTAAACTGCCCGCTATTATTTTATTCCGGAAATTCACAAAGGAGCTGCCATTCAAATGGGAAATTACATGACACACCATGGTATAATCGAAGCGACGGTAGACGTGGCGAAAATAAGAAGCACGTACACCTGGATGAGCAGGGCGTATTTCCTGTTCGCGCCATTGGAGAAGAAGGCACGCATGAGGGGGATCGAACTTGCGCGAATTCAGCCCGGAGATAACGTATTGGAAGTCGCGGTCGGTATCGGACACTCATTCCTCGAAATTATGAAAAGGGTCGGGCGTACCACGACCGTGCAGGGAGTAGACCTTACCCCGGCCATGCTTGAAAAAACAAGAAGACTGGTAACCAGCAAGGGATATACTAATTTTGAATTGCGGGAATGTGACGCCAGGCACCTGCCTTTTGCCGACGAAACCTTCGACGTTCTTTACAACAGCTATATGCTGGACTTGATCCCCATCGCGGACTTTTCGGTCGCGCTTAATGAATTCCGGCGCGTGTTAAAAAAGAACGGCCGCCTGGTCCTGGTGAATTTCAGCAAAAAGGACAGCGCCCCCGTCGTACTGGAAAAGCTTTATAAGCTGAGTCCCGCTCTCTGGGGGGGATGCAGGCCAGTCATAATGGAGTCTTATGCGGTGAACGCGGGATTCAAAAATGTGAAACGAGAATATCCGGGAACGATTTTCCCCTCAGAGATTGTTGCCGCGATAAAATAGGAGAACCGATCATGAATGCCCATTCGCCTGCATACCACCGCCCGTCGGCGGTCCAGAGGAATCTAGCACCGCAGCTCCTTTATTTCCATTCCTCTTTCGTTCTCAGGTCATCAAGGTTTATTCCCTTTGATTTGAGGTAACGCTTCCTCAGCATGTAGTATACGAATCCGCTCAGGATGAATAAAAGAAAGAAGCCTATCTTCATGGGAGATTTGAGGTCCGCCAGTATGACCGCGCTGAAAAACAGGATCAGGACGAAGCCCATGATGGGACAGAAATAGAGCCAGAATCCCTTCAGTTTGAATTCCGATTGTGCGTATTTATCGGGGTACAGTTTCGGCAGCCTGAGCGACGCGATGAGCAGGGGGAGAAAGATGAGAATCCCCGCAAGCGCGGAATAGGACGCGAACGTCTCGAGCGAAAGCCCGGACAGCACGCCGCAGATCGAGAGTATCCAGATTATTATAAAGAGAATATGCGCCGTACCGAAGCGCTTGTGAATCCTGCCCAGGAACGCCGGCAGAAGACCGTCGCTGATAATCATGAGCAGGGACTTGGTTCCTATGATGAACAGCGCGTTCAACGTGGAAACAAGCGCGACAATCGCGCCGCACAATACGAAAAAGGCCACACCCGCCGGACCCAGGCAGGACTGGCTCACCGCGATGAGTGGCTCATCGACACCGACAAGGCCCTGCCAGGGAACCACACCCACGGCGGCGAACGCGATCGTCAGGTAGACGATGGTCACGACGGGGAACGTGATGAAATACGCCCGCGGGATCACCTTCCCCGGATTTTTGATCTCATCGCCGAGCTCTATGATTCCGTTGGAGCCGAGATAGGTGAAGGTTAACAGCCCGACCCCCAGGAAGAGGCTCCCGGTCCCCATCTGCATGAAATCATCCATGTATTCCGCGTGAAACTGAATAAGGCCGTTCCCGGAAAAGTAGAGCTTCGCTGCGACCGCGAGTATCACCAGGACGCCCTGGACCTGCACCGCCGGTTTTATCCCGATGATGTTGATTATGAACAGGAACGAGATGAGGACAACGGCAAACAGCTCGATGGATAATCCCGGAAAGAACAATCGTGCGTACCGGGCGCAGGCCATGCTGTAGAGCGGTATCTGCCCGAAAAACGTCGCGAGGATGTATACCCATATTCCCACAAAGGTAAACCCGGGAGAAACCATGCGGCTGGGATACTTGTAGTTGCCGCCGGTCGTTGGCAGCGCCGATCCCAGCATGGCAAGGGGCAGCATACTGAGGAACACGGGTATTACTGCGATCGCGTACGCCAGCGGCAGCGCGGGCCCCACGATCTTCAGCACGATGCCGGTGAACACGAATATGCCCGCCCCCATGGTCATGCCTATGGAGATAAACGTCACCTCGGGAAGTCCGAGTACCCTTTTTAAGCCGTCAATTGCCATAGATTCCCCTTTATAATTCCAAGAAATTATCGAGCCCGGTCCACGTTATGCGACTCCAGGGACGGTTATCCGATTCCCCTTGCCAACAGGCTGGAAAGCGACAGAACGGCTTATAGTAACCCGGCGATGCAAATAAAGCAAGCCGGATTCCCCCCGGTAACCGGGAACGCAGTCCTTCGAAAAGTATTTTTACATTGACTCGGCGGAATTCTCCGGACCATAGTGCCGCATGTTCAAGATCGATATGATACAGACGGTCGCGTTCGCGGGCGTGGTCATTTTCATGGGCTACGGGATACGCAGGATCATCCCCCCGCTCTCACGGTACAACCTGCCGGCCCCGGTGATCGGGGGGCTTGTCATCGCCCTCATGCATCTTGTCACCCGGAACATGGGCGTTGTGCCAATCCAGTTCGATACCACGCTCCAGGCGCCCATTATGACCGCGTTTTTTACTACGATCGGTTTCGGGAGCAGTCTTGCGCTTTTCAGGAAGGGGGGATCGATGATACTGACCTTCCTGATCATATCGGTCGTGTTCACCCTGGTGCAAGACGCGGTGGGGATCGCGCTGGCGGTTCCACTGAGACAGCACCCGCTGTTCGGGGTTTTGAACTCTTCGGTGACGCTGGTGGGCGGTCCCGCCACGGGGCTCGCCTTCGCCCCGCTGTTCGAGAAGGCGGGCGTACAGGGCGCGGCGTCGATAGCGATCGCAAGTGCGATGACGGGCATTATTTGCGGGGGCCTTATCGGGGCTCCCATCGGGACGTGGCTCATCGAGCGCTTTCATCCGGGACGCTCGATTAAACGCGAAAAACATATCGGCCCCCCCGCCGCCACCGCGATCCTGGAAGAACAGCTCCACGACGAACCGGTCGAAGCGCCCGAGGGGGAGGCGCTCGAGGCCTACGCGCTCCTGAAAAACCTTGTGGCGATCCTCATCGCCATGTGGGCGGGATCTTGGATAAGCGGCGCGTTCGAATCGACTGGAATTACCCTGCCCGCGTATATCGGGGCGATGTTCGCCGGCGCTATCGTACGCAACGCTGCCGACCTGACCGGCGTCGTCTCGCTGTCGCAGCGGTATATCGACGACATTGGGACCGTTTCGCTTTCGCTGTTCGTCGCGATGGCCATGATGTCCCTGCACCTGTGGGAGCTCGCGGGCGCGGCGCTGCCCATGCTCGTCATCATCCTGGCGCAGGTGGCGCTCGTGGGCGCGGCGTGCTTCTGGCCGCTGTACCGGCTTTTCGGCAGGGATTACGACGCCGCGGTCATGTGTGCGGGTTTCTGCGGTTTCATGCTGGGGACCACGGCCAATTCCATGGCGAACATGGAATCGCTCGCGGAGCGCTACGGGCCGGCCAAGCGGGCCTTTCTCGTCGTTCCCATCGTCGGGTGCTTTTTTATCGACCTGATCAATGCGATCATCATCATGGTGTTTATTAACGCGTTTTCGTGAGGGGGAGAATTTACACCATTTTAAAAAAGGTATGAAGCCCCACTACCTTGAAGGTTTTCATGATCTCAGGGTTTACGCCCCGAAGAAACAGCTTTTTTTTGCCGATCACGTTTCGGGTCGTCTTCACCAGCTCGGCGATCGCCGACGAATCGATCTCAAGGAGCTTCTGGCAATCGATCATGATACGGTCCTGCTTTTTTGCTATGACCGTTTCCAGTGCTTCCCGTAATACGCCGCAATTGGTGATATTAAAACTGCCGTCCAGTTGCAGGGATATCTCAGTTTCGGACTCCAGTATTTTCACCTCCGCCATGCCGACCTCACTGTTCATGTAAATAGAAATTTCTCATCCGATTCAGGGGATACTAAATCGCGGCGGTATTCTGTCAATGCATTATCGAGAACGGGCATGCGCATAACGTGTTAATTCGAGGATTTTCCAGGACAATGGTTACCGTGCGTTAACCAAATCACTTTTCAACCGGCTTAGTATTGGGCCTCATTGCACTATCGCGCGCAAATCCGGATAGGAAGGCCATTGGCATAACCACTATTTCCACAGCGAGACAATACAGCATAATCGACAGAACCGTATCCGGGTCTTTTACCGCGGGTATAAATCCTGTGATGGCGATCACGAGAACAAATACCATTAATGAAGAGCTGATTATTAGAGACCAGGGCCACAGTTTGCCCAGCGGCTTACGAATACGGACCGATACTATCTTTCGCCATGAGGCCAGCGGTTTATTAATACGGGTTGCGACAATCCAGAAGAAAGGAAAGAATACCACCTGTGCGATTCCCCCGCCGAACAGGAGAAGCATAATAAAGAGAATAAGAAAAACCGTCGGCCCGTTCTTCTTATGAACGAACCAGAACGACCAGATAATGACGCCGGAGCCGATAGTCATTGCCGCGATGCCGGTCACCAAATAATTCCGGACAAGAGAAAAAGCAGGCTCACTTCCATGCGGCCACATTCTATGGGCTTCTCCAATGGCCGCTATGAACAAGCCGCCGGTGGGGGCATATCCCTGAAGCATCTCGAAGAATCCATGGCTTATTCCCGAAAATCCGAAGAGAACGCCAAGGGTTGCCACATTTATTTTTGTCGATTTATTCATTCTGCTATCTGGGATCCATAATAATCATGATTTCTTTCCAGCCGATTTATTCAATTCCCGCGCGCTCGATCGGGAACCATCACCGATGAATTAAAACCCTTAACGATCAGCCATACCGCCAGCACTATTTCCTGCAACGCCATGGGAACATTTAACGCAAGGTAGATTGGGGTTATAATACCAATAACACGAAATAAGAAGAGCAGGCTTGCCGCTATGGCCAATGTCGTTCCCAGCAGACCCCATCCCGACAACCAGCGGGGAACAAGTTTTGTCTGAAATAGAAGAGAATAATACATCAGGCCACCTATACATACGGAAATTATAGTCGCCACATGGTTCAATAAATCGCGCCCCGTCTGCAAAAGTACGCCCATGGTCTGGAAATATGATCCGCCGGGCCTTCCTGCGTTTACAAACTCCTGGCTCAGGGAAAGAAGCAGCAGCAATACGATTACACCAATTACGATAAACACCCCCGCCATAATCCTGAATCCAGCGAATCCAAAGGCCAGTAATTGATTATATTTTCTCAATACGGGGTATTGCACTATCGCAACGCCAACATATATTGGCGCCATCAGTAAATGGAAAAACGCCGTGACCAGTACGCCATGAGTGTCCGACGCCGCTTTTACGAGATACTCCGGATCATCTATGACATAAGAAATGCTCAGGATGCCCGCGATAATGCCAAGGATATAAAGCACTCCCGCGGCGGTAGCGATTTTGCGGGGTTGATTGGTGATTGATTTGCTTGTTAGTTCCATTACAAGAATCCTTTATATCATTGCCCCTGCCAATTCAGTACACGTCGTCATGACTGCCTATATCGACGGGAATTATCTTATCGTCTTCAACAATAAAATCGATGCATATGCGATAACGGTGAAAATATTTTTTCGCTAACTCGAAGTTACCCCGCTTTTATTTACCCGTTGATACCTCATTTTCAATCGCCTTTTGAACTAATTGATTCAAGGGAATTCCAAGTGATAATGCTTTTTCAATAGCCTTTCTATGCAACGTGGGGGATATTCTGACATTAAAACTTCCTTTATAGGATTTATAAATCGGTTTCTTATTTGATTTACAAAGGCGAATATAATCGTCAACGGCTTCCCTGAAAGAGGAGAGAAGTTCTTTGACCGATTTGCCTTCGAAAGTAATAAGATCGTTAATCCCTTCAATTTTACCGTAAAAAAGCTCGTCATCGGCATTGAAGTGAACGGACCCAATAAAATCCTTATGCTTTAATATGTCTTTCATCCCAGTACCTCGATATTTCGCAATGATATTGACGGGAAAAAGGAGTGACTGGCCGTAATCGTAGTTCTTATAACGAGGCGTGGCGTACTTCATCACATGATTTTGCTCTATTATAAGCGATAAGCGCAAATTGTCAATTAATTTCCATATTTAAAGGCTTTTTCTACAGACTCGTTATGCGAAGGAAAGAACGCATCAAACAGTTAAATTAAAATCTTTGGCGCTTCAGGAAACCGTGTGGAAAACTGACAAAATGACGATACTGAAGATATGAAAGAGACTCTGGAAGAATTTTACAATCATTTATTGGGAATAGAAAGCCCCTGGGAAGTGGAA